>JAWODX010000416.1:0-12721 GCA_046483085.1 Planctomycetota bacterium | reverse complement strand
TCCTGTTCACGCACCGCATCCCCCGGTTCCTGATCCCGTGGCTCGTGCCGCTCATCGTCGCCAGTGCCGCCGGGACGGTGGCCCTCCGTCGACGGCCGTGGCGAGTGGCGGTCCCCGCGGTGCTCGTGGCGTTGGCGGCGGTCGAGGCATACGCAACGGTGCAGAAGCGATTCCCCGCCGCCGAGTTTCAGTTGTGGCTCGGCCACCACGAGGTCGGGGACGCCGTGGCCGCCCTGAAGCAGTGATCCACCTACGATCAGTGCGCGATCCGCTTCGTGAACGCGCTGCCCGCGGACACCCGGACCCTGTTCTACGGCGAGGCCCGGACGCTCTATTGCACGGCCGACGTGATCGCGCCGACCGTCTTCGACGAGAACCCGCTCGACGCCGAAATCGGCGAGGCGGACCGCGCGGCCGACGTACACCGCGCCCTCCGGGGCCGGGGCATCACCCACGTCTACGTCAACCTGCCGGAGTTGCACCGCCTGCAGTGGAGCTACGCGTTCCGATACGACGGCCACGCCTGGCCCGGCTATACCACCCTGACCGCCCGCGCCGAACTCGCCCGGCTCTACGCGTTCCTCCGGCAGCACGGCCGCATCGTGTATCCGGAAGTCCCGGGCCGTGCAGGGCCGTTCCACCGGGCGTTCGTCCAGACGGTCGGCAGCGCCGACCGCGACGTCGTTCCCCGCGCCCCGGCACCGTTCTTCGTCTATGAACTCGTCCCATAGCGGGCCGGAAGCGGCCGCGCATGCAATGGCGCCGGAGCAGGAAACCGGATATCATCCTATATATGAGCGAGGCACGTGACCGATTCGTCTGCTCGGGCCGGGACTGGCGGCCACGCGGCAACCCGGCCGACGCCATCGCCGTGCTGATGAGCGGGGGTGTCGACAGCAGCGTCGCCGCCGCCAAGCTCCTCCACGCAGGGCGCGAGCTCGTGGGCATCACCATGCTCATCCCGAGCGCGCTCGGGCCGGACTGCGCCGGAGCCGAGCTGCGGGCGTGCTGCGGGCAGGGCGCCGCACGCGTCGCCGGCGAGCTGGGGCTGCCTCACTACTTTGTCGACGTGCGCGATGAGTTCCGCGAGCAAGTCATCGCGCGCTTCCGGGCCGCATACCGCAGGGGCCGCACGCCGAGCCCGTGCATCGACTGCAACACGTTCATCAAGTTCGGCGTCGTGATGGACCTGCTGCGGCAGACGTTCGGGATCGAGCAGGTTGCCACGGGCCACTACGCCCGGATCGAACGCGCCGACGGAACGGCGCGCCTGTACGCGGTCCGGCACCGCAAGGATCAGAGCTACTTCCTGTACGGGATCCCCGGCGACCGGCTCCGCCGCGTCGTCTTCCCGCTCGCCGACCAGACCAAGGACGAAACGCGCCGCGAGGCCCGCCGGCGCGGACTCGGCGCGGCCGAGCACGCCGAAAGCGCCGACCTGTGCTTCGCGGGGCAGGACGACTACCGCGCCGCACTCGGGCCGAACCCCGACGCCGGGCCCGGCGACGTGCTCGACCTGGACGGCAACGTGATCGGCCGGCACCGCGGCATCTCCAACTACACCTACGGCCAGCGGGGCGGGCTGGGCATCGCGGCCGGCATCCCGCTCTACGTGGTCGACATCGATCCAACCCGAAACACCGTGACGCTCGGTGACCGCGACGCCGCCCGTCGGCGGGACGTCTGCGCCCGCCACCTGAACATCCTCGCCCCCGACCAGCTCGCCGTCGGCAGCCGCCTCTTCGGCAAGGTCCGCGCCCACCAGCGCGCCGGAGCCTGCCGGGCGACGGAGATTGCCGACGACCGGCTCGTCGTCCGGTTCGAGACCCCGCAGCACGGCGTGGCCCCCGGCCAGCACCTGGTCCTCTACTCGGAATCCGGGCAGGTCATCGCGGGCGGCGAGATCGTCCGCCCGCCTCGCTAACGCGCAATTGCACCTCCCGGGTCGCTCGGGTATACTAGTCCCTTCGACTGTTGATTTCAGGGACCACGCGGCAGCGGGTACGTCGCCCGAGCCGAGGGCGACGTGCGAACCCGCATACGGGGTCCGACGCCCGGCTCGGCTCGCCGGTCGTACCCGGGCGCGCGTCTATCCGACACTTCGCGTGTCACGGAGCACTAGTCCGTTCGAACTGATATCGGGGTGTTTCGCCATGCTGCGAGAAGTCCTTGCGGTCCTCGTCGTGCTCGCCGCCTGCGCGGGCTGCGCCGGCGCGGCGGAGCGGGCCGCGATCAAGATCGACGAGACCCGCTACCTGACCGCGGACAAGCTGCGGCCGGGCATGAAGGGGCACGGCCTGACCGTGTTCGAGGGCACGAAGCCCGAGCGGTTCGACGTCGAGATCATCGGCGTGATGCATAACGCGTGGGGGATCGACAGCGACATCGTGCTCGTCCGGTGCAGCGGTCACAACCTCGAACACACCGGCATCGCCGCCGGGATGAGCGGGTCGCCGATCTACGTCGGGGACAAGCTGATCGGGGCGCTCGCCTACGGGTTCCCGTACGCGAAGACCGCCGTCGCCGGCGTCACCCCGATCGCGGAGATGCTGCCGCTGGCCGCCAGGGCGCCCGCGAAGGAGCGGAAGCCCACCGCCGGCGGCGCGGTGGAACTCGACGCTCCGCTCGTGGTCTTCGGCGAGGAATTCAGCACGGTCAAGCTCGTCGAGCGGCCGTCGGGGCACCGGCCCAAGAGCGGGACGATGGAGCTGGCGCCGATCGCTACCCCGCTCCGGGTCTCCGGGTTCGGCCCGCCGCCGACCGCCCGGCGCTGGCTCCGCCAGTTCGCCCGGGAGCTGGAGCCGACCGGCCTGGTCCCCGTGCAGGGCGGCCGGCCCGGAAAGGCGGAAGCCGCCGACGCCGAGCTCGTGCCCGGCGCGACCATCGGCGCCCGACTGCTCTGGGGCGACCTGAACTGGGACGCGATCGGGACGGTCACCGAGGTGGTCGGCGACCGGGTGCTCGGCCTCGGCCATCCCATGCTGGGCGAGCAAGACGTCCGGATTCCGATGACCACGGGGCGCATCTTCACGCTCATGCCCAGCTTCCGCCGCACGTTCAAGCTGGGCTCCGGGCTCGACATCGTCGGAGTGATCGACACGGACCGCCAGACCGGGATCGCGGGCACCAAGGGCGCGAAGCCGGACTCGGTCAAGCTGTCCGTCGCCATCACCGGGCTGACGGGCGCGGAGGAGACGCAGACCTACCGTTTCGAGACGCTCCGCCACCCGGTCGTCACCGGCCGCATGATCGGCATGGCGGTGACGAGCTGTATGACGCGGTCCGGGGATCCGCCCGAGGAGCTGACCGCCCGGTTCCGCGTCACCGCGACGTTCGAGGGCCGCGACCGGCTGGTGGTGGAGAACGTCGCCTCGGGCCGGAGCGGGCAGTCGGCGCTGAACGGGGTCTTCCGGACGGTCCGCGGGCTCGTCGGCGCGCTGACCGACAACGAGTTCGAGCGCGTCTTCCCGGAGTCGGTCCAGGTCGAGGCGCGCTTCGAGCACGGACGGCGGTTCGCTCACATCGAGAGCGTGAGCGTGGACAGGACGACGGTCCGGCGAGGCGGCTCGCTGACCGTGACCGTGGAGCTGCGCCACGTGCTCGGCAAGCGCGGGCGGAAGACCATCGACGTTCCCATCGCCGGCGACGCGCCGCTCGGCCGGGCGATCCTGCACGTCTGCGACAGCCGGACCGCGTTCGACTCGGCCCGGAAGGACTCGCCCGGCCGATTCGAGCCCAGGACGCTGGACCAGTTGTTCCGGCTCCTGCGCGAGCCGTACCGAGCCGACCGGATTTACGTGCGGCTGTCGTACCCCGGCGCGGGCGTCGCGATCGAGGGGCGCGAGCTGCCCGACCTCCCGTCGTCCGTCCTGGGGACGATCGCGTCGCACCGGAAGAGCGGGCTGACGTACGTCCGCAACACCGTGGTGAAACGGGTGCCGAGCCCGGTGGTCGTCGACGGCTCGCAAGTGGTGCAGATCCAGATCGAGGAGGAGAAGTGAACCGATTGCGCGTCGGGCTGTTCGCCGGGCTGCTGGCCCTGCCGGCCGGGACGGCGCTCGCTCCGCCCCAGCAGATGGTTCGCCACACGTCGTTCCAGGACTTCCGGAAGGGCGAGACGGAGAACGTGGCGGTGCTGGGCAGCGGCGCCCTGGCGCTCGGGCCGGAGTTCGCGCCGGTGGAGGCGTTTCCGCCGCAGGCGTATGTCTGGGCGCTGGTCGCCGACTCGAAGGGGCGGGTGTACGCGGCGACCGGTAACGGCGGGACGGTCTTCGTGGTCGAGGACGGGAAGGCCCGGCCGGCATTGGAGACAGATGACCTCGAGGTGCTGTGCCTGGCCGTGGACGGGGACGATACCGTTTACGCGGGCTGCGCCCCCAGCGGGAGGATTTACAGAATCCCGCCGGACGGGAAGCCGAGCGTCTTCTGTGAGACGGGCCAGACGTACATCTGGGCGCTGGCGCGGGCCAAGAGCGGCCACCTGTATGCCGGGACCGGGCCGGAGGGCAAGATCCTGCGGATCAGCCCGAAGGGGCGGAACGTCAAGACGGTGTTCGATTCGACCGAGAAACACATCCTCGGTGTGGTGGCGGCCGGGGACTCGGTCTACGCCGGGTCCGACGGGAGCGGCCTGGTCTATCGGATCTCGGACCGGGGCGAGGTGTCGATCGCGTACGACGCGCCGCAGGCGGAGCTCCGCTGCATGGCGGCCGACGGAGCGGGGAACGTGTACGTCGGCTCGGCCGACGGGATCCGCCCGGCTCCGAAGAAGGTGCCGCAGCGCGTCCCGATGAACCGCCCGCCGGAGGCGAAGTCCGGCAATTCGGGCAACCGGGCGACGAACCAGAGCGCGTCGCACACGGCGAAACGCCCGCCGGCCCAGCCCGGACCGAAGAAGTCCGGCGCTGCCGCCGTCGATGCCATCAACGTCGTCTATCGGATCGCCCCGGACGGCCGGGTGACCGAGCTCTTCCGGATAAAGGGGATGGCATTCCTCTCGATGGCGTGGCACCGGGGCGCCCTGTATGTCGGCACGGCGGGGGAGGGGAGGATCATCCGGATCGTGTCCGAGAAGGACGTGGCGGTCCTCGGCGCGCTGGACCGTCCGCAGGTGCTGTCGCTTTGCGGCGGGCGCTCGGGCGAGCTGGTGGCGGGGACGGGGAACGACGGCCGGCTCTACCGGGCGGCGTCGCTGACGGCGGAGGAGGGGACGTACACCTCGCCCGTGCACGACGCCGGGCTTCGGTCGGCCTGGGGCACGTTCAAGCCGAGGGGCGTTCTGCCGCGGCGCACCGCGGTCCGCCTGTCGACGCGATCGGGCAATTCGGAAAAGCCGGACGGCACGTGGAGCGCGTGGAGCAAGCCGGTGTCCGCGGAGGAGGGCCGGAAGATCGAAAGCCCGCCCGCCCGGTTCCTGCAGTATCGACTGACCCTGTCGACCCGATCGCCGAAGGCGACGCCGCAGGTGAACGAGATCACCTTTCCTTATCTGCAGGAGAACTACGCCCCGTCGGTCGACGCGATCGACGTCGGGGGGCCGCCGGGGCCGGATGCGAAGAATGGCCAGAAGAAGGGAGCGCCGGACAAGTCGGCGGGCGGGCGAGGGGCAAACGGCATCGTGTCCGGCACCGTCTCCGTGTCGTGGCGGGCATCGGACCGAAACGGCGACGCGCTGAGCTTCGAGCTGTTCTTCCGGGGCCGGAACGAGACGAACTGGAAGCGACTGGACAACGAGCCGGCCGAGACGCGTTTCGGCTGGGACACCCACGCCGTGCCCGACGGGACGTACGAGCTCAAGGTCTGCGCGACCGACGCACCCGCCAACCCGCCGCCCCGGGCACGCACCGACTGCCTGGTCAGCCAGGCGGTCGCGGTTGACAACTCCCCGCCGGTGGTCAAGATAACGCGGACCCGCCCCGAGGGCCGACGCAGCAAGGTGGACGCGACGGTCACGGACGCCGGGTCGGAGATCGCCGCCGCGCGGTATTCGGTCGACGCCGGCGAGTGGAAGCCGTTGCTGCCCGTCGACGAGCTCTTCGATCAGAAGACCGAGCGCCTGGCGCTGACCACGGACGAGCTGGAGCCCGGCGAGCATACGCTCGTCATCCAGGCGGAGGACCGCGCCGGGAACGTGGGCGCGGCCAAGACCGTCTTCGAAATCGCGAAGTGAGGGTTTGGTTGTGGCGGACGAACGACAGTTGATCATCGTGGGCGCGGGCCCCGCCGGACTGACTGCGGCGCTGTACGCGGCCCGGAACTCGCTGGGGCCGGTCGTCCTGGAAGGGGCGGAACCGGGCGGCCAGCTCATGACGACGACCGAGGTCGAGAACTTCCCCGGATTCCCCGAGCCGATCATGGGCCCGCAGCTCATGCAGAACATGCGGGAGCAGGCGGCGCGGTTCGGGGCGGAGTTCGTGACCAGGGACGCCGACGCGCTGGACCTGTCGCGCGGGCCGTTCGCGGTCACCGCGGGCGACGAGGTGCACCGGGCGCACGCGCTGATCCTGGCGACGGGCGCCCGGGCGCGGCTGCTGGGGCTCGAGGCGGAGCGGCGGCTGATGGGCCACGGCGTCTCGGTCTGTGCCACGTGTGACGGCCCGTTCTTCCGCGACAAGCGCGTGCTCGTCGTCGGCGGCGGCGACGGGGCCATGGAGGAGGCCACGTTCCTCACCCGGTTCGCTCAAGAGGTGACCATCGTGCACCGGCGGGACGAGCTCCGCGCGTCGGAGATCATGGCCCGCCGGGCGATGAACAATCCGAAGATCGACTTCCTCTGGAGCCACCTCGTCGTCGACATCCTCGGCCACGAGCAGACCGGCGTCACCGGGGCGAGGGTCAAGGATCGGAAGACCGACGAGGTCCGGGAGGTCGCGTGCGAGGGCGTGTTCCTCGCCATCGGTCACATCCCGAATACGAAGCTGGTCGAGGGCCAGCTCGACCTGAGCGACGAGGGCTATGTCCTCGTGCGGGATCAGCGGACGCTGACGTCGGTGGGCGGGGTGTTCGCGGCGGGCGACGTGGTGGACCATCGATATCGGCAGGCGGTGACGGCGGCGGGCATGGGCTGCATGGCCGCGCTCGACGCCCAGGAGTTCCTCGAGATGGAGGCGTAGCCCGGCGCCCCCGAGGCAGTGAGCAGGAGGACGACAGGTTGGGGATCGTGGTTCAGAAATTCGGCGGCACGTCGGTCGCCGACGCGGACCGCATCAAGCAGGCGGCGGGGAAGATGATCCGCGCCAAGGAGCAGGGGCACCCGGTGGTGGCGACCGTCTCGGCGCAGGCGGGCATGACCGACGAGCTGCTCGGTCTCGCCCGGGAGATCACGCCGGACCCGGATCCGCGCGAGCTCGACATGCTGGTGTCCACGGGCGAGCAGATGTCGATCGCCCTCGTCTGCATGACCCTCCACGCGATGGGGCACGAGGCGATCTCGCTGACCGGCGGCCAGGTCGGGATCATGACCGACGGGGTGCACACGAAGGCGCGCATCCGGAACGTCAAGACGAGGCGGATCCGCCGGGAGCTGGACCGGGGGCGCATCGTCGTCGTCGCCGGGTTCCAGGGGATGAGCGACGATGGGTTCATCACGACGCTGGGCCGAGGCGCGTCGGACCTGACCGCCGTCGCGCTGGCGGCGGCGCTGGACGCCGACCTGTGCGAGATCTACACCGACGTGGACGGCATCTACACGGCGGACCCGCGCGTGGTGCCGGCCGCCGCCAAGCTCGACGCGGTCAGCTATGACGAGATCCTCGAGCTGTCGAGTGTCGGCGCCCGGGTCGTCCAGTCCCGCGCGATCGAAGTGGCGAAGAAATTCCGCGTCCCCGTCTGCGTACGGTCCACGTTCAACGACGATCCGGGGACGCTCATCTGCAACGAGGTGACCGGGTTCGAGGACGTGCCGGTCTGCGGGGCCGCCCTGAGCCTGAACGAGTCGCGGATCACGATCGCGGGCCTGCCGGACAAGCCGGGCGCCGCGTCGCAGGTCGTCGGAGCGATCGGGAAGCGGAAGATCAACATCGACATGATCGTGCAGAGCTTCCCGGCGGGCGGCTCGGCCGACGTGAGCCTGCTGGTCAAGGACGTCGACCTCAGCCAGGCCCTGAGCATCTGCAACGAGATCAAGAAGGCGGTCGGGGCGGAGGCGGTGGTTCCGGAGGGCGAGATCGCCCGGGTCTCGGCGGTCGGTCGAGGGATGATCGGTCATCCGGGCATCGCGGCGAAGCTGTGCCGCGAGCTCGGCCGCCGGGGCATCAACATCAAGATGATCACCACGTCGGAGATCAACATCTCGGTGGTCGTGGACGCGAAGGACGGCGAGTCGGCGCTCCGGGCAGTCCACGAGATCTTCGGGCTGGACTCGCTGCCGACGGCCACGCCGCGGACCGACCGGCCCCCCGAGCTGTATCTGTCCGAACTGGACGCCGTGGAAGGTCTGCACGTGCAGGACGTGGCGCTGGACGAAGACCAGGTCGAGCTGAAGATCCCGCGTGTCGCAGACCGCCCGGGCGCGGCCGGCGAGCTGCTGTCCGCGATCGCCGAGGCGGGCGTCAATCTCGACGTCGTGCTCCAGACCTCCTGCGAGTCGGGCATCAGCGTCACCATGAGCCGCGGCGACGTGGAGAGGGCGAAGGAGGTGGTCGACGCGATGTCGGCCCGGCCGACCGGTGAGCCGGCGCAGATCGGGACGGGCATTACGAAGGTCTCGATCAGCGGCGTCGGCCTGCGCAGCCACGCCGGCGCGGCATCGAAGGTCTTCGGCGTCCTGGCGCGCGAGGGGATCAACCTGCAGATGATCGGCACGTCGGAGGCCAAGATCTCGGTCGTCGTCGATGAGGCCGAGGGCGAGCGCGCCGCCGCCGCACTCAGAAACGAGTTCCATCTGTAACCCCGACCCCGTCGTCACCCAGCGAGAGGTCCGACATGACGGCCGAGCTGCCATCGAGGTATCAGCCCCGGGACGTGGAGCGCCGGATCTACGCGCGATGGGAGGCGGCCGGGTATTTCGACGCCGAGCCGGAGCCGGCCCGCGCGGCGTACTGCGTCATGATCCCGCCGCCGAACGTGACGGACCGGCTGCACGTGGGCCACGCGCTGAACAACACGCTGCAGGACGTCCTCGTGCGGTTTCACCGGATGCAGGGGCAGAACGCGCTGTGGCTGCCCGGGACCGATCACGCGGGCATCGCCACGCAGACGGTCGTCGAGAAGCGGATCCTCGCCGAGGAGGGCAGGCGCCGGACCGAGTTCGAGCGGGACGAGTTCGTCGCCCGCATCCAGGGCTGGAAGGACGAGTACGAGGCGACGATCATCCGCCAGCTCAAGCTGATGGGCTGCTCGTGCGACTGGCGGCGGCAGCGGTTCACCATGGACGAGGTCTGTGCCCGGGCGGTCCGCGAGACCTTCTTCCGGCTCTTCCGCGACGGGCTGATCTACCGGGGCAAGCGGCTGGTGAACTGGGACCCGGCGACGCAGACGGTGCTCGCCGACGACGAGGTCGAGCACGAGGAGGTCCGCGGCCATTTCTGGTATCTCCGCTACCCCCTCGTCAGGCCGGTCGAAGTGCCTTCTGGGGGCAACGGCAGGGACGAGGATGCGACATCAGACGAGGGCGGGAGCGCCGAGGATCGGGATGGCCGTGACGCGGGCATCCTGCCCGCGAGTCCCGAGGGCGTCCCGCCCTCGGATTCGACCGGCGTCGAAAAGCGCATGGGACGTTACCTCCCGCATTGGACCCGTGCCGGAGCGACGTACGCTCTGACATTTCGGTTGGCCGACTCGGTCCCGGCCTCGGTCGCAGAGCAGTGGCAACGCGAGCGGCGCGAGACGATCGACCGCGCCGAGAGGCAGGGGCAAGGTCTTACTGACTGCGAACGCCGGGAAGCAAACCGAGAATTCTCCCAGCGAGTCGACGCTTATCTGGATGCCGGGCACGGCGAGTGCCTGCTTGAGGACCCGCGGGTTGCAGAGACGGTGCTGGGCGCTCTGCAACACTTCGAGGGCGAACGTTACGAACTGATCGCGTGGTGCATCATGCCCAATCACGTGCACGTGGTGGTTCGTCCCCTGACCGGCAGCCGACTCACCGACGTCGTCCACTCCTGGAAGTCCTTCACAGCGAATAGGATAAACCAACTGCTCGACCGGACTGGTAGTGTCTGGATGGAGGAATACTACGATCATTTGATTCGCGACGAGAGAGATTACTTCAACCAGATTAACTACATCCTTCGTAATCCGGTCAAGGCTCGACTTGGCGAATGGCCTTGGGTCGGGTTTCGTCCCGTCGGCCGCGGCCAGGATGGCCGCGACACACGCGGGCAGGATGGCCCCGACACACGCGGGCAGGATGCCCGCGACACCAACTGCGAGACCCGCGGGCAGGATGCCCGCGACACCAACTGCGAGACCCGCGGCCAGGATGGCCGCGACACACGCGGGCAAGATGCCCGCGACACGGATGCTGACACCACGGTCATCAAGTACGTGACCGTCGCGACGACGCGGCCCGAGACCATGCTCGGCGACACGGCCGTCGCGATCAACCCGGCCGACCCGCGGGCCGAGGCGCTCGTCGGTCGGAAGGTCCGGCTGCCGATCGTCGGCCGCATCATCCCCATCATCGCCGACGAGCACGTCGTCCTGCCCGATCGCGAGAGTGACGACGAGCAGGCCCGGTTCTCCACCGGCTTCCTCAAGGTCACCCCGGCACACGATCCCGACGACTACGAGATCGGCGAGCGGCATGACCTGCCGAGGATCAACATCCTCGCGCCGGACGGCTCGATCAGCCACGACTTCGGATGGGAAGACTGGGACAAGATCAAGAACCCGGACGTCGAGAACCTGATCGGGATGGACCGGTTCGAGGCGCGGGAGGCGGTGGTCGAGTGGTTCCGCACCGAGGGGCTGCTCGAGGACGTCCGCGAGTACGTCCACCAGGTCGGCCACAGCTATCGCAGCCACGTGCCGATCGAGCCGTACCTGAGCGACCAGTGGTACATCGCGGGCAAGGAGCCGATCGACCGGCTCGCCGACGAGTACGGCGACGGGCTGATCGAGGGGACGGACATCCCGCAGAACTCGCTCGCCGGGCTGGCCCTGGGGCCGCTGCTCGACGGCCGCATCCGCTTCATCCCCGACCGCTACGCCCGGACCTACCAGACCTGGCTCGAGAACCTCCGCGACTGGCCCATCAGCCGCCAGCTCTGGTGGGGGCACCGCATCCCGGTGTGGGTTATATATATCGCTGATCAGACAGGCAGTGAGCAAGTTGGCGTGCGCCAGCTGTTTGAGCAGTTAGAAGAGCAATTGCACGAATTCGAATCGTCTTTGTTGGAGGCTGCGGCCCGGCGTGGCCTTGAGGGCTCGTACGTGATCCGGGAGCATGGCGCGGTTCCCACAATCGCATACGTTTGTCCGCTGGACGAGCGCGCGGAGAATGCCTTCCCGGAGATACTGCAAGGGCTCACCGAGCAAGTCGAAGATTCCGAGCGCGACCCCGACGTCCTCGACACGTGGTTCAGCAGCGCGCTCTGGCCGTTCAGCACGCTCGGCTGGCCGGAGGAGACGCCGGAACTGGAGGCGTTCTACCCGACCGACGTGCTCTGCACCGCCCGCGAGATCATCACCCTGTGGGTCAGCCGGATGGTGATGATGGGTCAGTACTGCGCCGGCGACATCCCGTTCGCCGACGTCTTCATCCACGCGATGATCCAGGACGGCGAGGGCCGGAAGATGTCGAAGAGCCTGGGCAACGGCATCGACCCGCTCGACATCATCGAGAGCCACGGCGCCGACGCCATGCGGTTCACCCTCGCCTCGATGACCACCCAGACGCAGGATGTGCGGATGCCGGTCGAAGCGGTCGAGCTCCCGGGCGGCCGGACCGTCAACAGCAGCCCGAAGTTCGACCTCGGCCGCAACTTCGCCAACAAGCTCTGGAACGCCGCCCGGTTCGCGCTGATGAACCTGGCGGACGGCGCCCCGCCCGTCGACCCCGAGGCCCTGGCGTTCGAGGACCGCTGGATCCTCAGTCGCCGCGACGGCGCCGTGCGGGCCGTCCGGGGCGCCATCGAACAGTTCCGCTTCAACGACGGGGCGCAGGCGATCTACGATTTCACCTGGCACGACTTCTGCGACTGGTACGTCGAGATCATCAAGCCGCGCTTCGATGACCAGGCGACGGGGCCGCAGGCCCGGGCCGTGCTGGCGTTCGTGCTCGACACGATCCTCCGGCTGCTGCATCCGTTCATGCCGTTCATCACCGACGAGCTCTGGTCACACCTCGGCGCGGCGGTGCCGGTTCGCGGCATGGGGGAGGGGGGTAGGCCGGCGCAGAGCGTGATGGTCGCCCGCTGGCCCCGGCCCACCGATCGGTTCGCCGATCCGGAGCTCGAGGCCGAGATGGAGACGGTCCAGGAGATCATTCGCGGCGTGCGCAATATCCGGAGCAAGATGCGCATCGACGCGCGGAAGCCGGTCGAGGCGATCGTGTCGAGCAAGGACCAGCGCCCCCGTGCCGTCGTCGAGGCGAACCGCGCGCTCGTCGCCCATCTCGCGAATATCTCCGAGCTGACGGTGGCCGAGTCGGCGGAGAAGCCGGCCCGGTCGGCGGCGGAGGTCGTCGGCCGGATCGAGGTCTACGTCCCGCTCCGGGGGTTGATCGATCTGGACGCGGAGCGCGAACGGCTCGAGAAGCAGCTCGATGACGTGCGGTCGA
>JAWODX010000359.1:0-6856 GCA_046483085.1 Planctomycetota bacterium | reverse complement strand
CAGCTCATCTTGTCCGCGAGCTCCGCCGTGCGCCGGCCGAGCTCCCGGCACTGCTTCTCCACGCGGTGGTCCGGCGCGTTGATCGACACCGGCCCGTAATGGTCGCCCTTCGAGTTGCCGCGGACGACCATGCCGTGGATGAGCATCGAGCCGAGGATGCTGAGGATCGTCGTTTCGTTCCCGCCGCCGATGTTCGCCGAGGACGAGAAGGCCGCACCCACCTTGCCTTCGAGCTGGCCGTGGTACTTGACGCTCTCGTCGAACAGCTTGCGGATCGGCGCGGCCGGCGCGCCGTAGTACGTCGGCGAGCCGACGATCGTCGCGTCGTAGTCGAGCAGCTCGGAGGCGTCCACGTCGTCGACGCTCTTCAGGGTCACGTCGGCGCCGCCGCTCTCGGCTCCTTCCGCCACGAGCTTCGCCATCTTCTCCGTGTTGCCCGTGGCCGATGCGTACATCACCAGGACCTTCGCCATGTCCGCGTCTCCTTTCATTCCTTGCCGGCGAGATAGTTCTCGATCAGGACCTCGACGTCGCTGGGGCTCTCGTTCTCCCACAATCCGACGATGCGGCGCTCGCGCTCCGCGCTCTGCGGCGAGTCGGACGCGTGGGCGCCGTTCTTCATCAGGTCGTTCCCGTACACGCTGCGGACGGTCCCCGGCGCGGCGTCCGCCGGGTTCGTCGAGCCGAGGCAGGCGCGGATCTTCCCCACGGCGTCGGGCCCGCGGTAGAGGAGGCCGAGGCATTTCTCGTCGCCCGCCTCCTGCTCTTCGTCGTCGGCGGTCACCTCGTACGGGTCGCGGCCGGACATGTACTCGACGATCCGGTAGAACTCGTGCCGGGCGTTCAGGTCCTTCAGCTCCTCGGTGACCGCGCGGACCGTCTCGTCGGGGACCGGGAACTCGAAGGCGTCGCGCAGGACCCGGGCGACGCGCTCGGCGACGCCGCTCTTGAGGCGCTCGCGGAAGATGTCGCGGAGCGGGCCGTAGAATTCCTTGGCCTCGGCGACGCTCATGCGGAGCATCCTGGCGGCGACGATGCAGAGCCCGGTCCGCGAGAACATGTCGATGATGTTCCCCGGCCGCGAGCTGCCCGGCTTGAAATTGTCCGGCTTCAGGATCACCAGCGTCGTCTCGGCGGGGGCCTGGAACCGGACGACGTGTTCGAGGATGCCGCCGCCGGTCTGGGCGTACCGGGCGAAGAGGCGGAGCTCGTCGTCGATGACGTCGGGGTCGGTCCCGATGAACACCGCCGGCTCGAAGTGCTTCATCTCGCCGGTCTTGTAGCCGATGAAATCGCCGTACGTGCCCCGCACCGTGTCGCCCTGGGCCTGGGGGTCGCTGAGCGATCCGACGCTCGCGCGGATCCGGGCCAGGGCATCCTCGCCCTCGAACAGCAAGAGGAGCGTGCGGTTGGTGATGCCCAGCTTGTTGTCCTTGCGGAAATAGTCGTCGAGGTACTTGAGCAGTCCGGTCCGCATCTCGGGCTCGATGTCCTGGCGCGACAGGATTTCGCCGTACTCGTCGACGAACCGGTCGCTCGGCGCGTACAGCCGGGCGCCGACGATGTCGAGCCCCGAGAGCGCGCACACGCGCCCGATGATCCCGCCCGTGCGGCTCTTGAGCAGGCTGTAGGGGGTGATGAGCACGTATGCCATCTCAGTCGCCATTGCGCCGTCTCCACCTCCTGACCAGGAGCACGCCTGCCGCGCCGCACCCGAGCCCGAGCACGTCGACGAGGAAGTCCGCCGCGTCGGGGGTGCGGCCCGTGAAGCGCTGGGACCATTCGTCCAGAACGCCGAACACGATTCCCGCGCCAGCCGCCATTATAACGGCCAGCCACGGATTGTCAGCGACTTTGTGGCTCACCGACCGAAAGAGCAGGGCGCCGAGCAGGAGATACGCCAGGAAGTGCACGAGCTTGTCGGCGTGCGGGAAGAGCGGGGCCGGCGGGAGCGCGGGCGGGGGCAGGTGGGTGATGAGCGCGATGAGCGCGGCCACGACGGCCGTCGCCGGCCAGCGGCTGAGCACCGAGACCACGTCGCCTCGATCACTCCTCGCCTCGGTCTCGCTCAGCGCGAACCTCCTTCTCGATCTCGGCGACGGTCTTTTCGGGGAACTCGCGCAGCCAGTACTCGACCTCGCCCGGGGGCGGCCCGGCCCGCTTCGCCCGCGGCTCCGGCGCGTCCTTCTTTTTCATCCGGGCTCGCGCCCGGGCCAGCTCGGCGAGCATCTCGTCGGCCCGGACGACGCCCGCGCCGAGCCGCCGTACGGCCGCCAGCAGCTTCCGGTCGTTCGTCACCACACACAGGTCCCGCGGGCCGCTGCTCTGCCGGACGAGGTCCTGGATGACCCGGTCGGCCGACCGGCGGGTGCCGGAGAAGCTGTATCGCACACGACTGCGCGGCGCCTGGGGGGTGTATGGCCCGCCGGTTCCGTCGAACACCACGTTCGCCCGCTGGTCGGTCAGGACGGCGTAGCGCGTGACGAGCTGGAGCACGCGATGGCGCGAGCGCTCGGGGTCGCCGCTCTCGAGCAGACCCCTTGCCCGGTCGTCCGCGAAGGTCAGGTTGTGTCCGTCGATGAGTAACACGTGTCAGGCCTCGAACGGTGTTCCGTGTGTGAGCGATCCCGGGCTCAATCGGCGACGAACCTGGTCACGCCGCCGACGATGGTGCGGACGGCGCGGCCGCGGACCTCGCGGCCGTCGAACGGGCAGTTGCGGCTGCGCGAGCGGAACCGCCGCGCGTCGAGCGTCCACGAGACGTCCGGATCGATCAGGGTGACGTCGGCCTCGGCCCCGGCTCGCAGCGTCCCCCCCTCGATCCCCAGCACGGCGGCGGGGTTGACGGTCAGTTTCGCGACGAGCCCCGGCCAGTCGAGCACGCCGTCGATCAGCTCGGCGATGGAGACGGGGAGCAGCGATTCCATCCCGATCACGCCGAACGGCGCCCGGCTGAATTCGATCTGCTTGGACTCGGTCGGGTGCGGCGCGTGGTCGGAGGCGATCACGTCGATCGTGCCGTCCCGAAGCCCCTCCCGCAGGGCATCGACGTCCGCCCGGGTCCGGAGCGGCGGGTTCATCTTGTAGACGGGGTCGTAGGTGCGGACGCATTCGTCGGTGAGGGTGAAATGGTGGGGGGTGACCTCGGCGGTGACGGCGGCGCCCGCCTGTTTTCCGCGCCGGACGAGCTCGACGCCCCCGGCCGTGCTGACGTGTGCCACGTGCAGCCGGGCGCCCGTCAGCCGGGCGAGGATGATGTTCCGGGCGATGGCCACCTCCTCGGACGCCGCCGGGATCCCGGGCAGCCCGAGGACGGTCGACATCACCCCTTCGTTCATCACCCCCTCGCCGGACAGGTCGAGGTCCTCGCAGTGTTCGATGATCGCCCGGTCGAACATGCGCGCGTATTCGAGGCCGCGACGCATGATGTCGGCGTTGCGGATGGGCGAGCCGTCATCGGAGAAGGCGACGGCGCCGCCGCGGCTGAGCTGGCCGATCTCGGCGAGTTCCTCGCCCTGCCGGCCCTTGGTCACGGCCCCGACCGGGTAGATGTTGGCGAGCCCGGCCCGCTCGGCCTGGAGGAAGACGAACTCCGACGACGCCTCGTTGTCGACGGCCGGCTCGGTGTTCGGCATGCAGGCGATGGTGGTGAAGCCGCCGGCGACGGCCGCCGCCGATCCGGACGCGATCGTCTCGGCGCTCTCCTTGCCCGGCTCGCGGAGGTGGACGTGCATGTCGATCAGCCCGGGGGCCACGATCAGCCCGGCGGCGTCGATGCTCTCGTCGGCGTCCGGCCGGGCCTCCGTCAGCTCCCGGATCCTGCCGTCGGCCAGGACCACGTTCAGGGTCTTGTCGATCGCCTGGGCGGGGCAGATGACGCGGCCGTTCTCGATGAGCGTGGTTGCCATCTCAGCCCTTCGCTCCGGACACGAGGTAGAGGACGGCCATGCGGACGGCGAGGCCGTTGGTCACCTGGTTGAGGACGACGGAGTGCGGCCCGTCGGCCACCTCGGGGGTGATCTCGATCCCCCGGTTCATCGGGCCGGGGTGCATGATGAGCAGGTCGTCCTTCCCGCGCTCCAGCCGCTCGCCGTTGATGCCGAAGACGCGGGCGTACTCGCGAATCGACGGGAACAGCCCGCTCTTCTGTCGCTCGAGCTGGATGCGGAGTATGTTGATCACGTCACACTGCGGGATGAACTCGTCGAGGTCGTGGGACACCTCGACGCCGAGCTGCTCGATCCCCTGCGGGATGAGGGTGGCGGGGCCGCAGACGATGACCCGCGCCCCGAGCTTGGTCAGGCCCCAGATGTTCGAGCGGGCGACGCGGCTGTACTTGATGTCCCCGCAGATGCCGACCGTCAGCCCCTCGATGCGCCCTTTCCGCTCGCGGATCGTGAACATGTCGAGCAGGCCCTGCGTGGGGTGCTCGTGCGTCCCGTCGCCGGCGTTGACCACGCTGCACTCGAGGTTCCGGGCGAGCAGGTGGGGGGCGCCGGGCGCCGAGTGACGGATGACGAGCACGTCGATCCCCATCGCCTGGATGTTCTTCGCCGTGTCGACGAGGGTCTCGCCCTTGCTGATGCTGCTGCCGCCCCGGGAGAAGCTGACGGTGTCGGCGCTCAGGCGGCCGGCGGCGAGCGAGAACGAGGTGACCGTCCGCGTGCTCGGCTCGACGAACATGAGGACGACGACCTTGCCAGTCAGGGTGGGGACCTTCTTCCGCTTGCGAGTGGAGACCTCGCGGAACGATTCCGCCGTGTCGAGGATGACGTTGATCTCCTCGGCGGACAGCTCTTCGAGCCCCAGCAGATGCTTCCGGGTCCACTCCAACGCGCTCTCTCCCTCGCTCTGACTGCCTCGGGGCCGGACCGGGTGGTCGCGGCGCTCCGGCGCTAACCCTGCGGCTTCGCCGGCTGCTCCTTGGGCACGACCAGCACGGCGTCGACGTCGTCCTGCTCGGTGAGCTGGACGCGAATGTTCTCGTCCTCGGCGATGGTGACCTTGCGCCCGACGAAGTCCGGGCGGATCGGCAGCTCGCGCCCGCCGCGGTCGATCAGGCCGACGAGCTGGATCTTCCGCGCCCGGCCGAGGTCCATCAACTGGTCGAGCGCCGCGCGGATCGACCGCCCGGTGTTCAGCACGTCGTCGGCCAGGATGACGACCTTCTCCGAGATGTCGACCGGGATGTTCGTGCCCTCGCGCTGCGGCAGGTGCGGGCCGCGGAGCCGGATGCCCACGTCGTCGCGGTAGAGCGTGATGTCCATCGTGCCCACGGGCACGTCGACGCCCTCCAGGTCCCGGATCGCCGCGGCGATGCGGCGGGCGAGGAACACGCCGTGGGTGTGGAGGCCGACGATGACCAGCTCGTCGGCGCCCGCGTTGAGCTCGACGATCTGCTGGGCGATCCGGTTGATCGCCCGGCCGATCCACGTCCCGTCGAAAAGCTGCCTGGTCTCCGCCATCGCGACCGTACATTATCAGATCAGCGCGAGCGCCGCAAGTGGAAAAGCTTGGCGCGGCGGGCCGAACCCGGCATATAATGGCGGACGAGCCATTGGGCTCGGCCGGTTGGAGGAAAGGGACGGATTGATGGCACGACGCACGAACGCATTGCACATTGTCCGGGTGGTCCTCGTCCTTGGCTTCGCTGCGTCCGCGGCGCCGGGCGCCGATGCCCTGATTCCCGGCTCGCCGCCGCGGCCCGAGGTCACGGCGGGTTCCCGGAGCGTCGCCCCCGGCGAAACGTTCGAGATCCTCGCCCGCTTCGAGCTCGACGGCGACTACAAGTTCGCCCGGGACGCCATCGAATTCGAGATCAAGAAGTTGGTGGGAGCGGAGCAGGCAGCCGCGAAGCCCACGTTCCCGCCCGGCGCCGAACTCGAGCCGGCGTTCCCCGGCTCCGACGAGACGATCGCCTACTACAAGGACAGCTTCGTCGTCCGCCTGCCGTTCCGCGCCGCCGGGACGGCCGACGAGATCGTGGTCCGCGGCCGGGTCTCCTACCAGCCGTGCCACATCCGGACCGGGCAATGCCTGCTGACCGACCCGGTGACGTTCGACATCCGCGTACAGACGAAGCCCGGCGCGGCCCCGTCGGCGGGCCAGGCCGCCGGCGATGCGGAGGAGCCGGCCGTCACGCCCATTGACGACGGGGACGACGGGCGGTCGCCGTTCCTGCGGGTCGTCCTGGCGTTCCTGCTGGGGCTGGGGCTCAGCCTGACGCCGTGCGTGTATCCGACCCTGCCCATCGCGGCGGCGGTGATCGGCCGGCAGCACGGGAAGGGGATCGGCGTCACGCTGGTCGCCTCGCTGATCTACGTGCTCGGGTTCGCCCTCGTGTACGCGGTGGCCGGGCTGGTGATCGGGAAGTTGAGCGAGCGTTTCGCGCTCGACGTGTACCTGGACTCGCTGTACGTCCGGGCGCCGGTGGCGGCGCTGTTCGTGGTCCTGGCCGTGGCGCTTTTCGCCGACTGGAACATCGGGCTGCCAGCCGGGTTATCCGGGCGGCTCCAGTCCAGGCTGGCGGGCAAGAAGGGGTACGCCAGCACGTTCGCGCTGGGGATGGTGAGCGCCCTGATCGTCGGGCCCTGCGTGACCGGGCCGCTCGCCGCCACGCTCACGTTCGTCGCCAAGCAGGCGTCGCCGCTGCTCGGGTTCTGGATGCTGTTCGCCGTCGGCTGGGGGATGGGCGTGCCGATCGTCCTGCTGGGCACGGCGACCGGGCTGCTGCCCAAGGCGGGCACGTGGATGGAATGGTTCAAGAAGCTGTTCGGGTTCCTGATGCTCTGGGCGGCGCTCTACTTCGTCTCCCGCGGCGTGGGCACCGTGTACAAGGCGGGGCTGGCGATGCTGC
>JAWODX010000323.1:0-5013 GCA_046483085.1 Planctomycetota bacterium | reverse complement strand
ACAGGTTGGTCACGTCGAGGGTGAGCAGGTCGAACCGGTCCCAGCCGCGGAGCCGCCGCCGGTGTAGCCGGAAGCCCGGCCAGGCCGACTCGCCCGCCCGGAACGTGACCGCGAGCGCGGACCGGCCCTGCGTCACCTGTTCCGCCTGCCCCGTCAGCGAGGCCGCCAGGCCGGACGGTTCGATCTCGGCGATCTCCTCCTTCGCCTCGAACCCGTAGAGCAGCCGTGTCTGCGGCTCGCCCGCCGCCGCCCCGCGCGCCAGAAGGAGAGCAACAACTCCCGCCACGAACCCCAATGACCAATGACAAGTAACCAGTGACCAGTAGCTCCTCACTGCTCAGTCCTCCGCTGGCACGTCCTTCAGTGCGACCGTCTCGGTCGCGTGATAGCCCAGTGTGACGCTGAGGATGCGGCGGTTGCCGCCGTCGGCGACGAACAAGCGGCGGTCGCTGTGGACGGCGAGGTAGGCGGCGTCGAAGAGGGCGACCTCGTCGCCGCCGACCGAGCGGGGCGCCGGCGGCCCGCCCTGCCGGACCAGCGGCAGGCCGTCGTCCACGTTCCCGTATCGGCCGATCCGAAGGATCAGGTTGCCGTTCGTATCGAGCACGGCGACCGAGAAGTGGTCGACCTCCGGGGCGAACGACCGGGCGTAGAGGTCGAGCGCGAACCGGGCGTGCCAACAGGCGCATCCGCCCCCGCCCTTCGCCGAGTTGAACCCGCCGAACCCGACCCCGCCGTACATCCAGTCGACGCCCTCGGCCCAGTACGGGGCGCTGCCGCGCCGCAGGTCCGGCGGTCGGTCGGGGCGGCCCGACTTGCCCAGCGGGACGCGCGTCTTCTTTTTCGAGCCGCAGAGGAGCCTCCCCTTCCGCGGTGCGGCCCGCATCAGGGTCTCGGCGCGTTCGAGCAGATACGGCTCGCCGTCGAGCACCCGGTTCGGCGTGGCGAGCACGTAGATGTTGTCGTGCCGGTCGATCGCCACGCCGTCGAGCATGGGGAGGCCCCGGAATGCGTCCCGGTGGACAGCCTGCCCGTGCCGGTCCCAGACGTGCACCTCGCCCCATCGTTCGCGGCCGGGGAAGAGCGTCGGGGTGTACTTCCGCCCGGCGCGGATTCGGGACGCCTCGATGATGTCCGACTGCTCGCCCTTCCGCCAGGCGGGCTTGTTGATGTTGTAGCAGGAGACGACGAGGCGGCCGCGGGCGTTGACGTGCATGCCGCCCTGGTGGAAGCAGCCGGGCCGCTGGGCGGGGAGGATAAGCGACGCGATCAGGTTCGTACTTCGCCCGTCCCGGCCCGAGCTGAACCCGACGTTCTTGCGCTCCTCGCCGTAGTCGAACGGGACCTCGCGCCAGCCGGTCCCCCGCCGCCGGAACCGGCCGATCTCGTTGTCGGTCCGCAGGTAGAGCAGGCCGTTCAGGTCGAAGCAGAGGTCCTCGGCATCGAAGGGGAGCTGGACCGGCCGGACCTCGCCGGTACGCGGATCGATCTCGAGGAGCTCGGCCGTCGATTTCGACACCCCGGCCAGGCCCTCGAAGACGTAGAGCCGGCCGGTGGTCGGGTCGACGTAGAGCCGCTGGCGCGAGTGGATCGGCGGCCTGGCCCGGTGCACTTTCTCGATGACGGCGTTCCCGAAATTCTTGATCAGTTCGAGGCCGTCGTCCTTCTCGGCGTAGAGATGGACGCAGGAGGCGGGCGCCCGCCGGTCCTGTTTGCCGCGGGCGATCATCAGCTTCTCGACCGTGCCGAGCTGTGCGGGGACCAGCCAGAAGGTCGGCGGGTCCGTCCACGAGTCGAGAGCGAACGTATACGGGAACCCGCCGTTCCGGTTCATGAAGACTTTGGGGTTGTGGTCGACAATGGGCAGCCGGTACCGCGCCTCTTGTCTCAGGTTGTCGAACGGGCCGAAGCGGGTGAGCGTCGGCTCCTTCACGTCGCCCGGCTTGTTCCACCGGCACAGGATCATCCAGGACGCGACGTAGAGCCGGCCGGTCTTCTGGTGGACGGCGATCTCGGTCGGCCGGACCGGCGTCTTCAACTGCTTCAGCAGTCGGCCCTCGGGCGAGAAGATCTGGACGCGCCCGTTGTAGTAGTCGGCGGCGTAGACGCGCCCGGCGGGATCGACCGCGACGGAGGTCGGCGCGCGGAACTGGCCGGGTTCGGTCCCCGTGTCGCCGAGTTTCGTGCTGCCTGCGAAGAGTTCAAGCTCGCCGCCCTCGGCGAAGTCGATCTTCGTGACGCAGGGGACCCAGTGATGCGG
Source organism: Planctomycetota bacterium (assembly GCA_046483085.1). GTDB lineage: Bacteria > Planctomycetota > PUPC01 > PUPC01 > PUPC01 > JAWODX01. Next base: position 2,753 of record JAWODX010000323.1, on the reverse strand, counting down.
CTTCGGGTATTTCGGCCTGAAGTGGTAGCCGGTGAGGTAGACGGTTTTGCCGTCGGGGCTGAACGCGGCGGAGCGGGGCGGGACGAAATGGTCACGCCCCCGGTAGGTGAGCTTGATCCCGGTCTGCGGCGCCCCGAGCTTCCGGCCGCCGGTCGTGCCGTCCGTGGCCAGGCGGTTCAGGCGCTCGGACGCCAGGGCGATGCGCCCGTCGGGATGGACCGCCATGGCGGTGGCCGCGGGCTGGTACTTCGCCAGCGTCCCGTGGTAGATGTTCTTCCCGCTGGTCAGCAGCGTGGCCTGGACGAGCCCGTTCTTGAGCGGCAGCTTGCGGCCGCTCTGGGGGAATTGCGCCCATTTCAGGCCGACCGCATCGTCGAGCCTATCAGCGGGGAAGGGATAGACAATGCGGACGTAGTTGCCCCGGTGGTCGTATCGGCGGAGCAGGTCGCATCCTTCGCCCTCGAACACGAACACGCCCTCGGGCGTGGCCGAGATCAGGGGCCGGGCGTTGCGGGCGAGCCGCTTGTACGGGCTCCAGAAGAGCGTGCGCTCGAAACGCGGCCGGAGCCCCAGCGACACGCGAACGACGCACGCGTCCTTGTCGTCGACGTAGACGCCCTGGTCGTCCTTCCCGTCCCAGAGGAGCGTTTGCTCGAGCGAGTTCTTCCGGAACGGCGGCGGCGCGTTCGGGCCCAGGACGCCGCTGGCCAGATGTCGGATGATCTTCGGCGCCCCGCCGGAGCTCGCCGCGGAGCTCTCAATCGCGACCGTGGCGTCGCAGAACGCCTTCGCGGCGAACGTGATCGTCACCGCGTCGCCGTCGCGCGTCACCGCAGGTTTCTGGGCGAACTCGAAGGGCCCCTGCCGCTTGACCTTGAACTCGTCGAGGTCCGACGCCGACGTCGTGCCAGGCAACAAGGCCGCGGCCACGACGCCAATGACCACTGACCAATGACCAATGCCCCTGGTTCGCACCCGCCGCAGTTCCCCAGGGCCGGTCCATGACTGCGGAGTCGTCACTTCTCCTCCGGTACTTGCTCGAGTTCGATTGTCTCGCTCGCGTGGTACCCCAGCTTGACACTCAGGATGCGCGCATTGCCCAGGTCGGCGATGAAGAGCCGCCGGTCGGTGTGCGTGCCGACGAAGCAGGCGTGGACGAGCGAGACCTCGTCGCCCCCGATCGACCGGACGGCCTTCGGCCCGCCCTTCCTGTCGAGCGGGACGCCGTCCGCGACGTTCCCGTACCTGCCGACGTGGAGGATCAGGTTGCCGGCCGAGTCCAGGACCGCCACGCGATACTGGTGCGGCTCGGGCGCGAACGACCGGGCGAACTCGTCGAGCTCGAACCGGGCGAACCAGCAGGCGCAGCCGCCGCCGTGCCCGATCATGTTGAACCCGGCGAACCCGACCCCGCCGTACAGCCACTCGGCGTTCTCGACCCAGGCCCGGCCGTGGCTCGAGTTCTGGAGGTCCGGCGGCCGGTCCGGCCGATTGCTCTGCGAGAGCTTGATCGGCGAGCCGCTCGATGCGATCACCTTCGCGTCGCCCGGCCGCACTTTCATCAGCGTCTCGCTCATCTCGTTGAAGTATCGCTTTCCGCTGTAGGCGCGGCTCGGCGCGTGCATCACGTAGATCTTGTCGTGCCGGTCGATGGCGACACCGTTGCACTGGCCGACCCCCGGCAGGGCGTCCTCGTACTTGACGCGCCCGTGCTTGTCCCAGACGTGGATGCAGGGCGAGGTCGAGTTGACGACGCGGCCGGGGTAGATCTGTGGCTTGTAGACCTGGTGGTGCTTGCCGCCGCGGCCCTTGAGCCGGCCGGAGCTGATCCCGACGTAGCGGTAGGCGCAGCTCGCGACGACCGTGCCGTCGGCCGCCACGTCGATCCCGCCCTGGTGATAGCAGACCGGCGACGTGGAGGGCATCTTGAGCGCCCCGATGACCGACGTCGCCCGGCCGTAGATGCCGCCGTCGTTTCCCAGCTTGTCGAACTGCCGGCCGTAGTCCCACGGGACCTCGCGGAAGCTGGGGAACCGGTAGCGGACGATGGTGTCGGTGTTGCGGAGATAGAGGTGGCCGTCCAGGTCGAAGTCGGCCTCCATGGCGTTGAACGGGAGTTCGAGCTTTCGGATCCGGCCGGTCTCCGGGTCGATGGCGAGCCACTGTTTCGAGGCCTTCATCGTCGGGCCGCTGTCCGGCTCGGCCACGTAGAGCATGCCGGTGATCGGGTGGACGATGAGCCGCTGAATGTTGTGCCGGGGCGGCCGGGCGCGGACGACCTTGTCGACGGCATCCTGGCCGAACGACCGGACGGGCTGCCACTTGCCGTCGACCTTGCGGTGGATGCGCACGCCGGACCGCCACATCCGGGCGCTCACGTCGTTCTTGGTGTATCCGCCGCTGAAGTGGAACTCCGCCCCGCGCGCGAAGTGCTTGCGGCCGACCACCCAGACGGTCGGCTCGTCCGCCCACGAGTCGACCTCGACGTAGTACAGGTGCCCCGTCGCCTCGAAGCCCATGTGTTCGGCGGGCCCGAGCGGGAACGGCTCGACCGAGAGCTTCTTGCCCTCGGGCAGGGCGGAGAAGCGGGTCACCGTCTGCTGGATGTCCCGCGGCGCGTACTTGTATTTCTTGTACAGGTCGTAGGGCACGCCGAACATCGGGTAGGAGAAGGCCCAGATCTCGCCCGTCTTCTGGTGGACGCAGACCTTCGCCGGCTTCGACGTCTTCATCGTCTTCAGGAGCTCGCCGGC
>JAWODX010000280.1:0-6701 GCA_046483085.1 Planctomycetota bacterium | reverse complement strand
GCCAGACGCGGCCGGTCCAGTCCCGGTCCAGGCCGTCCTGCTCGGCGGTGTAGAATATGGTCGCCTCAACCGTCCGGTTGGCCTTCTCGCACGACGCGGGATCGGTGTCGATCCCGCCCATGACCGTTCGGGCGGCCTCGATGTACTCGGGCGGGGTGTACCATTCGCTGTTACCCGTGTTGCGGGAGACGTGCGGTTTGGCGATTCGACGCATAGGCGCGGCGGACGTGATCTCGCCGTTCTTGACTTGCTCCGCGAGGTCGGGCCGCTCCCGCTCCAGGCGGTCCATGCGCTCTACGGCGCCGCGGTTGGTACCGCTGATCCGGGCCCGGACTGTACTGCCGCGGCCACGGGGCTTTGAACCGGTCCGTCCACAATCTGCGGACGGACTGGCCTCGCTGCGAAACTGGCCCGCTTCGGCCCGCGGGCGTTCTGATGCGGCCTTCGACCGCGCACGGTCGGCCTCTTCCCGGAGCCGTCGTTGCTCGGCCTCCCATTCGCCCGACTTGGCGGCGCACGACTTCCAGATCAGGTAGCGCTGGTCCTGTGTCAGATCCCGCCGTTGTCCATTGAGGCTCCAGACGAAGGCGAACGGGTTCACGTCGTCTGGGAGCGACTCGATCCAGGGCTCGATCCCGGCCTTGCGGCAGGCCAGGTAGCGGTTGCGGCCGTCCACGATCCGGCCGCCGTGCAGGTGGATCGGCTCGCGCTGCCCGTTGGCGCGCAGGTCATCGACGAGTTCGGCCAGCCGCTCCTCGCCGAACATCGGGAACTCCGAGGACGCCGGGTGAAAGGCGAGGCCAGCGGTTCGCTGCACTCCCCGCCGGAGCCGGGATGACGGGGGCAACGGCGAGGGGCCCCGCTCGAGTACCGTGTCGATTCGAACGTCGGTCATTCGGCCTCCTTTCCCCAGCCGTCGAACCCGTCGATCCGGCGCCTCGAGAACATGTCGAGGCGCCGGCCGGCGGTGACGCGCCGGACCACCTCGTAGAACGCTTCTGGCTTCTCGCTGTGGCGCCCGCGCGGGGCGTCGAAGCAGACAGGGAGCGCCTTGGTCTCGAGGAACTTGGGGCTGCCCCTGCGGGCGTAGAGCGCGAACTCGGCGTTGTACTGCGGCAGCCCGACCGGCTGGAACCCGCCAGGCTTGTGCCAGACGAAACAACAGCAGTATCTGAGGCCCCAGGCGTCGAGCAGCCGGAATGCCATCGGCAGGAACTTCTGCGTCGTCCACAGCCACACGTGGCAATCGTCCGCGGCGGGGATGGCGAGCTCGCGCAGCTCGGCCTCGGTCATCGTCGGGTAGTCCAAGAGCGACTGGTTGGGCCGGCAGTCGCGCTGGATCTTCTGCATCGGCCAAGGCGGATCGATCACGATCACGTCGTAGACGCCCTCGGCCGCCTTGACTTCCTTCGCCTCGACGGACTCGAGCCCCTCTTTGAGCCCCCGGCGCTTGACCTCGCGGACGGCGGTGGCGACGGTCTTGCCCTCGTCGAGCACGGCCTGGAACTCCGGCTCGGGGATCGCGGCCAGCGTCTGCGCCTCGGCGCTCTCGCGCTTGGTGAGGCCGAGCTCGGCGAGCGTCGGCACCCTCTCCTCTGGCGGTAACGTGACGGCACCGCCAGAGACATCGCGGCCCTTCAACTGGCCGCGCGTGCCCGTCGCCCGTTCGGTGGCCGCGAGCAGCTCGCCCATTTTGCGCTGGGCGAGCAGGGCATAGGTCCGGCACTGGCGGATAGTCTCGTCGCCCATCCCCTTGCGGCGTGCCCAGTCCTGGGCCGTCAGCGCCAGGTCCTTCAGCTCCTTCGCCCGCTGGATCGTCGTCGCCTCGGCGAGCATCCGCGACGCGCGGGACATGAGGGCCAGCGAGGTCTCACTCATTCGGGGCCTCCTCTCTCAGTTCGTTGAGCCGTTGTCGGGTGGTCTGGAGGCAGCGCTCGTCGAGGTCCAGACCGATGAACCGGCATCCACAGAGCCGGGCGGCGATCGCGGTGGTGCCGCCGCCGAGGAACGGGTCGCAGACCACGTCGCCCGGGTCGGCGAACCGCCGCACGAGGTCGAGCATGCCCGATACCGACTGGCCCCAGTGGTGGTGGGCCTTGTCGTTCCCGTCCGACCGGCAGACGTCGCCCACCCAATCGCCCTGGTACCGGCCCTTGGAGAGCCAGAGGACCGGCTTCCAGAACGTGCTGGTCCGGCGGGCCCATACCTTCGCCGACTGGCCCGGCGTCAGGTAGGCCAGCGTCCAGTTGTAGTCGAGGCGCTCGCCGAGCAGGCGGTAGACCTGCGGCAGCCACGACTGGCCGGACATGCAGATGAGCGAGCCGCCGTCTTTCAGCGCGTGCTCGGCGAACGCGCCGAGGGAGCCGAAGAGGGGCAGGTATTGCTTCGGATAGGGCGGATCGGTGATGATCCAGTCGACGCTCTCGGCCTCGACGTGTCGTGCGGCCCCGGCGATGTCGCAGCAGATCAGTCGGCAGGCCTCCGAGTCGGGCAGGTCGACCCGGCGGCTCTTCCGCTGCTCCCGCCGCCGGCGCCGCAGCTCCTTGTAGGTGGGATCGACCTTCCCCGTGCGGTCCATCCGCTCCGGGAGGTCGCCGAACGCGTCCGGGTCGGCCTCGGCGGCCTCGACCACCGCCTGTGCCTTCTCGAACGTCCGGCCGCTCAGCCCGACCGCCCGGCCGGCTTTGTCGCGGGTCTTCGTCCCGGAACTTCGTGGTAATTTTCCACAAGGTTGCAGGTCGGTCCGCGTGCCCTGCCGCGCCTTCGCCGCCTCGCGCTCCCGCTCCTGGATGGCCCGGCCGATCGCGACGGCCTCGCTCGGCGCGAAGTTCTGCCGGACTTCGTTCTCGTCGCGCTCGGCCGACAGCAGATCCGCAACGTCAACGATCCGAGCCGGCACGGCGTCGCGGCCGAGGGATTTCAGCGCCTCCAACCGGCGCAGACCCGCGACCAGGCGGCGGTCCGGCGTCACCACGACCGGGTGCAGCAGCCCCACGCTGGCGATGCTCCGCGCCAGCGCCTCCACGTCGCCCAAACGCCGCCGGTAGCGGCGCCCGATCCGGATCGAGTCGATCGGGAGCACCGTGTGGGCCCCCCTGCTTGCGGCCATCGTCGCCTCTGTCATCGGCACCTCCTGATCTCATCCCCTCTACTGTGTTATTTATCCCGTGGCGCCGCGAAATGACGGAATAAGTCCGTTTTTCTGCGGTGCCGAGGGCAGTTCTTTCTCTGCCCTCCTACTACTACATCTGCACTCGCCGCGAAATTGTCGCGCTGTTTTTCCAGATCCCTGGGTGCTCCGACCGGCGCTGTCGTCGCCCGGTCGCCGGTTCGTCGCGCCCCCGAAAGAGCGCTTGGCCGCACCCCCTCAATGCTTCAGGCTTCGTGCTCATTGCGTGCCCCGTTCACCAGCGCATCGATGGCGTGCATCGGGATCAGCACCCGACGGCCCACACGGCACGTCGGCAGCTCGCCGCGCAGGATGCAGGCGCGGACCGTGGCAGGCGACACGCTCAGCAGTTGTGCAGCGGTCTTGATCGAGACGGCTTTGGCTTCCACAGCGCAGTCCTCCATCGAGTCTGCACTATGGTAAAGCACTCACCATTTGGGCGGGAATACGCGACAATACGGGCGGGATACAGGCATTTGTCACATATCCTGCCGGGCGTCGGTCAGGATATGAAGCCGGCGCGGCGGTCAGGATATGAAGCCGGCGCGGCGGAGGGCGTCGGCAACCTTCTGAATCTCCAGACGGGCTCCGGCGGAGCGCTGCTTCGCGTCGATCTCGTTCCCGAAGGCGGGATAGGCCTTCTGCACGTCCGGGTTCTTGCGCCAGCGGCCCAACTGCCGCATGCTGACATTCAGAAGTGCAGCGATTCGGGTTAACGTCGCCTTCGGTTCCTTCCGCGCCACTTTCAGAAGCTCCCCGTACTTCCCCTGGTGGCGCGGCGGCGCGGGGGCTGCGGACGCTTCCGGGAGAACGTCCGCGTCTGGCACCATGTCCGCGGTGGCCGCCGCGTCTTCGGCTTCGGCGACGGTCAGCTTCGCGGCCAGCCGCTCGAGGGAGCGGAGCGTCAGCAGCAGGTCCTCGACAGCCAGCGACAGCCGGTGCTCATAGCGGAGTCGCTCAACCGGCGCCGGGGTGTCCTCGGCCAGGTCCGACCATTTGCGGACCGCCTCATACTCCCGCTCGATACGGCCCGCAACGACGGGCTTCTCCCACAGTTCAATCGAGACGACCGCTTCGCGCGCCTCTGCCGGCAGCCGTCGCCAGCACGCTCTCACGTCCGCAGAGGCGGGCCCGTCATCAGATCCACCGCACAGATCCGCGTAGATGATCTCGGAGGTAGCCGCGAGCTTCCGGCACAGGGAGATCGGGTCACTCATCGTCGGACAACTCAACCATCAGGTCTTCCAGAGCCCCAGAGAGACAGGACGCCGCCTCTTCCAATTCGTTACGGTAGCGGCGGGGTTCCTCGCGGTTCCCGTCGAAGCCCTCGCACATCCCCCGGACATCGACGAAGCGGGCTTCGATATTGGACGCCTCTTCATCGCGGCCGATCAACTCCAGTCCGACAATCACGTCCTTCACCGGTTGCTGAATGCTGCTCAGCAGATCGCACGCCGACACCGGTTCTTGGAGTTCCGCGTCCACGTAGGTGGGGTCAATCACCAAGGGGGTGGTGGACTGAAGTTGATCGGCAAGGGCTGCGCACAGAGAGATGAGTTCGTCGTTCAGCATTCTCGTCGCCCCGGTTCAATTGTTGGACAGATAGGCGATACCACATGCCAGGAGCTTTGTCAATCTGCGGCAAGAGGACACGAAGGCGGGCGCCCCGTGCCGCCCCGTGTCTGGCCACGGGCCGCGGCCTTTGCCAAGTCGTATCCGTTTTGCCAGGACCAGCAGCGAACAGCACACGGGCCGACACGGGCCACCGTGTGGCCTCCCGTATCGTTCAGGGCGGGCAGTTCAGCAGGAAGGGCAGCGCGCCCACCGGCGAGCTCTCAATCGAGACCCCCACCGGCCCGACGTGTTCGCCGAGCGGGCGGCGAGCGGGCAGGATCGCAGACATGCCGGGGCGAGCAAAGAAAGGAGCGTTTGCCAGCTCCGCTTTGTCGGAGGGGTCAGACGGCGTGCGTGCGGAAGGTATTCGCGATATCGAGGAGCTACCGTCGCATCGGCTATTCCGAAAGCCTCCTCATCGCGCGTCCAAAGCGCTTCTGCACCATCTCCAAAGCGTTCTGGAACCTCTCTTCTTCGTCCGGTGGGCCGACCGGCACGACCACAAGCGATCGACCGTCGGAGAAGATCTCGAACGTCGTGTCCTCGTCGGCCCCGAGCCGTTCGAGGATTAGCTTATCGATGACGAGAGCCAGACTGTCCCCGTGCTTCGTAAGCTTCCTGATCACGTCGGCCGCCCTCCGGTGTACACTGACTTTTGTGGCGCTGTACCGTCGCGAACATCGGTAGACCGGCCGCGTGCAGGCCGGGCGGTGCAGGAAAGAGACGGCGCCACCGGCGAGCTCTCAGTCGAGGGCGCCCACCCACGCGACGTGTTCGCCCAGCGGGCGGCGGGCCAGCGCGTTGACCAGCCGCCGGTCGCTGCTCACCATCACGGCGTCCACGACGCACGCCTTCATCGCTTGCGGTCCTCGCGGATGAGCTTCGCACTTCGGGAGAACGTCCGGCCGGCGAACCGCTGCTTCCAGCCGTCGAGCATCGCCGTGATCTCCTCGGCGTCGGCACCGGCGGCCCGCTCCAGCACGAGCCGGGCCTCGCTCTGCAGCGAGCGACCGTGCCGCTTCGCCCGCGCCCGAAGCCGTTTCACCGCCTCGGCGTCGACGCCGCGAATCAAAATATCGGACATGGGCTTCTCCTTCATTCAGCCGCCAGAACGATATCACAATGATATCGCCGGGCAGATCGATCTGCAAGCGGAAACGGCCGGAGAGAACCCCAGGCAGCGAGCCGCCCGGGGTTCGGTAGGAGGGATGTGATGTTACTCAGCCAGAGCGAACGTGCCGCGGCCGACCTTCTCGAACCGCGACTCGGCGCCCTTCTTCTTGATCTCGCGGGTCATGGCGGCGTAGATGGTGGCCGCCGGCGTCTTGCCGTTCGTGGCCCAGAGGCCCTGGTCGAGCATCCGCTCGACCATCACCTTGGTGCCGAGCGGTTCGCCCGCATCGGACAGAACCTGCGCCGCAGCGTCGAGGCCGCTCATCTTGCCGTCCGCGCGCTTGCGCTTCGCCTTCGGCTCGGGCTTCGGCTCGGCCAGCGTCTCGGCCTCGGTCTTCACCTGCTCGGCCTGCTTCAGCGTGGCCGCTTCGGGCAGGCCCTGGACGCACCCGTTCGGCGTCTCGTTGATGCGGGCGAGCTTGCCGCCCCGGATGAGGTACGCCTGCCCGCACTCGCAGCGGCCGGTGCCGACGACGCGGATGAACCGCCCGCACGCCTTGCAGATGCCGTCGCGGATGGCGGGCGGCTTCCTCTTCGTCGCCTTCTTCGTGGCGGTCTTCTTCGTTGCCTTCTTGCCCTGCTTCTCGTTCTGCTGCTTTGCCATCTGACTACCTCCTTTGTCTGAATGTGCCCCGGACCGACGCGGCCCGGCGGCGGGTCTACGGCTCCAGGATGTCCACGATGTACCGGAGCAGCGCTCCGAGCTCGCGTTCCTGGACGCGGGCGCACTTGTCCGCGTTCAGGC
>JAWODX010000095.1:0-5355 GCA_046483085.1 Planctomycetota bacterium | reverse complement strand
GGCAAAGGGAGACGTTATGGCGACGCTGCGAATCGTGGAAGGGCCGGGCGAGGGAGAGGCGTTGGAGCTGGGCCGGGAGGCGATTCTCGGCCGCGCCCGCGAGTCCGCCCTGCAGACGAAGGACCCGGTGTCGTCGCGCGAACACGCCCGTGTGTACCTCGGCGACGACGGGTACCACATCCGCGACCTCGGTTCGAGCAACGGGACGCAGGTGAACGGGGAGCGGATCGCGGACGCCGCGCTCGAGCCGGGCGACCGGATCCGGATCGCGTCCGTCGTCCTGGAGTTCCTCGACGATGCGGCGGAGGCGGACGAGACGGAGCCGCTGCCGCCGGACGAGCAGGTGGCGATCGAGGAGGAGGTGCCGGCGGCGCCGGAGCCGCCGGGCCACGCGGACATCGAGGAGGCGGGCTATCACCTGCTCAAGCTGCTCGACGAGGACGACCTCTGCCAGACGTACCTGGCGACCGAGCTGGCGATGGAGCGCCCGGTGGCCGTCCAGTTGATCGCGCCCGAGTACAGCACGCCGGTCGAGTCGGTCCTGGCGCGGATCAAGCGTGCGAGCCAGGTGGAGCATCCGACGGGGGCGACGATCCTGGCGGCGGGCCGGGCGGGCGACCGGGCGTTCCTGGTCCGCCGGCCCGCGGCGGGCGAGTCGATGTGGGCGCGGTGCGGCAAGGTGCCGCCGGCCGAGATCGCCGAGATCGGGCACCGGGTGGCCGGGGCGCTGGCCGAGAGCCACGAGACGTCGGTCGTCCACGGGTCGCTTCGGCCGGACCGCATCGTCCGGACGTTCTCGGGTCACGTCCGGCTGCTCGGGCTGGGGCTGCCGGCGCCGAGGCTGGGGGAACTGTCGACCGAGCCGGACCTGCAGAAGCGGCCGAGCCGGATCGTGTACATGGCCCCGGAGCAGGTGGCGGGCGGCGGGATCAGCGAGTCGGGCGACGTCTACTCGCTCGGCGCCGTGCTCTATCACCTCCTCTGCGGCCGGGCGCCGTTCGTGGGGGTGAACGAGGCGGAGCTGGCCCCGCGGATCTCGACCCAGACCATCCCGCCGGTCCGGGAGCTGCGGTCGGAGACGCCGAAGCCGCTGGCCGACCTGATCGGACGCATGCTGGGCCGCGACCCGACCGACCGGCCGGAGACGATGGAGGAGGTGGCGCAGGCGTTCGACGAGCTGGCGGCGCGGATGAGGGGCGCGGCCCCGCCGGTCGCGGTCCGGCGGACGGTCAGCCCGCAGCGCGCGGCCGACCGGGACTTCTTCGACGCCCGCACCCTGATCATCCTCCTGCTCGGCCTGATGCTGATCGGCGCGGTCTTCCTGTTGGGGAAGGTGACGGGCGGGCGGTTCCTCCGCGAGTTCACCGGGCACGCGAAGACGGCGCCGGAGGGGCCGCCGGGGGACGACAGCTCTCGGAGGCCGCCCGGCGGCTCGCCTTCCGATGCGCCCGATTAGGCGCCGCGTACCTTATCACGAAGAACACGAAGGGCACGAAGAACGCCAGGGATCGCCGTGCCCGCGTGTTCGGTCACACGCCGACGATCCGGATTCCGGCAGACTCGAGGAGTGCCGCGGCGACGCCGCGCCCGGGAACCGTGGCGTCGCCGCGCTTGATCCAGCGGACGCCGCAGGCCGGGCTCTTCTCCTTGAGGTAAGCGGTGTGGCAGTCGAGCAGGCGGGCGAGGTGGAGGGTTTCGCGGGCGCCGCGACGGTAGTGCGTGGTCACATCGTCGCCGGCGGTATTGACGAGCCGGGCGTCGTCGGCGAGGACGTCGTGCCCGTCGCCCCGGTCGATCTCGGCGGGCGGCCGCGGCGTGGGGAGGCCGCCGAGCTGCTCGGGACAGACCGGGATGATCGTGCAGCCGGCCGATCGAAGCCGCCGAACGAGCCCGCGATCGAGCCGGCTGGACCCGTCGTAGCGGGACCGCGACCCGACCAGACAGGCGCTGACCAGCACGTTGGGCACGGTTCGTCCCTCGGACACGGTACGGGTGAACGGGATCGGGAGCGGGTCGGCCGCAGCGCGCCCGCGGCGTCATCCCCGGCGCCGTTGCCGCGCGGCCGCTACGAGTCCTCTTCCCGCTTCGCCTTTGCCCGGGCGACGACCTGCTCCTGGATGTTTCGGGGCATGACGTCGTAGCGGTCGAACTCGATGGTGTAGCTGCCTTCGCCGCCGGTCATGGACCGGAGTTCGGTGGAGTAGGTTTGGATTTCGGCGAGCGGGATTTCGCCGGCGATGAGCTGCATGTCGCCGACGACGCCGGTGTCGGAGATGCGGCCGCGCCGGCCGCTCATGTCGCTGGTGATGTCGCCGACGAACCGGCTGGGCACGATCACCTCGAACCGGACGATCGGTTCGAGGAGGACGGGGTTGGCCTGGAGGACGGCCTGGGAGAAGCAGCGTGCCCCGGCGATCTTGAAGGACGCCTCGTCGGAGTCGACGGGGTGGTCCTTGCCGTCGTAGACGTGGGCCTTGACGTCGACGACGGGGTATCCGGCGACGACGCCGCGCTGCATGGTCTCGCGGATCCCCTTCTCGACGGCGGGGAGGAGGTTCTTGGGGATGGCGCCGCCGACGACCTCGTCGAGGAATTCGAGGCCCTCGCCGCGCTCGTTCGGCTCGATGCGCATGTAGACCTCGCCGAACTGGCCGCGGCCGCCCGTCTGCTTCTTGTGCCGATAGCTGGCGTCGGCCGTCCCGGTGATCGTCTCCAGGTACGGGACCTCGGGCACCTTGGTCTCGACGTCGACGTTGTACCGGCTCTTCATGCGGCCGAGGGTAACGTCGAGGTGGAGCGAGGAGGCGCCGCGGACGACCAGCTCGTTGGTCTGGCGGTCGCGTTCGAACCGGAAGGCGGGGTCCTCTTCGGTGAGTTTCTGGAGTGAGGTGGAGATGCGGCCCTCGTCGCCCCGGCTCTTGGGGAAGACGGCGAGCGAGACCATGGGGGTGGGGACGGCGAAGTGGCCGAACTCCAGCTCGGCGCCGTCGCCGAGCAGGGTGTCGCCGAGGGTGATCTCTTCGATCTTGGTGACGGTCCCGATGTCGCCGGCGATGATCGCGTCGGCCGGCTCCTGCTCCTTGCCCTGCGGGTGGTAGACGCCGTTGACGCGGACCTTGCTGTCGGTGCGTGCGATGCGGCAGCCGGACGTGTCGGCCCGGCCGCTGACCACGCGGAAGAAGGCGATCTTGCCCACGAACGGGTCGGTGACGACCTTGAAGACGAAGGCGCTGAGCGGGCCGTCGAGCGGCGGGACCTCGGCCGCTTCCTCGGGGTTCCCCGGGAGGTGGACGGGCAGGTTGACGCGCCGGGATGGACCGGGGAAGAAGGCGGCGATGACGTCGAGGACCTCGGCGACGCCCATGCCCTTGGCCGCCGCGCAGCAGAGGACGGGGACGACGGACCCGGCGGCGATCGCGCCGACGAACGCGTCCGACAGCTCCTGCTCGGTCAGCTCTTCGTCCTCCAGGTATTTCATCATCAGTTCGTCGTCGGACTCGGCGATGGTCTCGATGAGTTCCTGCCGGCCTTCGCCCTCGCCGGTGAGCAGGTTGGTCACGCCGCCGGCGCCGTCGGGGACGAGGACGGGGATGCAGCTCCGGCCGAACGCCTCCTGGACCTGGGCGAGCACGTTGGCGTAGTCGGCGCCGTCCGCGTCGAGCTTGGTGAGGAGGACGGCCCGGGGCATGCCGTACTGGCCGGCGACGTCCCAGGTGCGGCGGGTGTTGATGCCGAGTCCGGCGGCGGCGGAGACGCAGAGGAGCGCGACGTCGGCGGCGGCCGTCCCCGCGGCCGCGGAGCCGATGAAGTCCGGGTAGCCCGGGGTGTCGATCAGGTTGACCTGCTTGTCTTTCCAGGGGGCGCGGGCGACGGCGGCGTAGATGGAGTGCTTCCGCTCGCGCTCGCCGTCGTCGAAGTCGAGGACGGACGTCCCGTCGTCCACGCTGCCGGCGCGGTCGACGACGCCGGCAACTTCGAGAACGGTGTCGGCGAACGTGGTCTTGCCCGAGTCGGCGTGGCCGATCAGGGCCACGTTCCGGATGTCTTGGGTCGAGTAATCGGCCATCGGGGCCTCCGAAATCAGCAGAACGAGCGTTTTTTGCGCCAGAGCGCGGTGATTATAGCATGCCCCGTTCCGCTCACAAGGGAAAACCGTGCGCCGGGGGACACGGACCGATCCACTTCCGCTGTCGCGGAAGCGGCTTCCGGTACATCTCCCCCGCACGCGGCGCATTGCAGGGGGAGATGACCGGAACGCGAAGCGGTTCCGGATCGTGTCGCTGGACGAGCGGATCGCCACGTTTGCTGCAAGCATCATATCTTGACGCACCGCCGCAGGCGGCAGGGGGCCGCCGAGATGCCGGCTGAAAGGACTCCGGCCGGGGCGGTTGCGTTTGCCCGTCCGCGCGGTATAATCCCGCGTCTCGCAGACCTGGAACCGAACGGGAGGCAGTCAATGCAAAAATACGTCTGCACGATCTGCGGATGGATCTACGATCCGGAGAAGGGCGACCCGGAGAACGGGGTCGAGCCGGGCACGCCGTTCGAGGAGATCCCCGACGAGTGGGTCTGTCCCGAATGCGGCGCCCCGAAGGACCTGTTCGAGCCCGAATGAGCCGGGGCCCGCGTCTCGCCACGGACCGCCGGCCGGGAGGCCCCGCGCCCGATGAGCTTCGATCCCGCCAAGCTGGCCGAGCAGTACCGCGACGCGCTGCTCGACGACGTGTTGCCGTTCTGGGAGCGCCACTCGGTCGACCGGGAGTGCGGCGGGTACTTCTCGTGCCTCGACCGCGACGGCTCGGTTTACGACACGGACAAGTTCACGTGGCTGCAGGCCCGGCAGGTGTGGACGTTTTCGGCGCTCTGCAACCGGCTGGAGAAGCGCGACGCGTGGCTCGAGATCGCCCGCGTCGGCGCCGACTTCCTCGCCGAACACGGCACGGACGACGCCGGCAACTGGTACTTCGCACTGGGCCGCGACGGCCGGCCGCTCGTCCAGCCCTACAACATCTTCTCCGATTGCTTCCCCGCCATGGCCTTCGGCCAGTACGCCCGGGCCGCCGAGAGCGACGCCGCGCGGGCACTCGCCGAGCGCACGTTCCGGAACATCCTCGACCGGCGCGAGAACCCCAAGGGGCAGTACGAGAAGACGGTCCCCGGCACCCGGCCCACCGCCTCGCTCGCCCTGCCCATGATCCTGGCCAACCTCGTGCTCGAACTCGAATGGATGCTGGAGCCCGAACTCGTCGACGGTCCACGCCGTGCTCGACCTCTGTTACGACGAGCCGAGCGGGCTCGTTCACGAGCCGTCCGGCGCCACGTGCTCGTGAACGAGCCCGCTCGGCTCGTCGTAAC
>JAWODX010000017.1:0-5401 GCA_046483085.1 Planctomycetota bacterium | reverse complement strand
CCCGCGATGTCCACCAGGCCGACGTGGCGAGCGAACGAGAAATAGTCGTCGATCGAGTTGCTGCCCACGGTCTCCTCCGACTGGCCGTGGAAGTCGGCCCAGTAGCGGTTGAGCCGCCGACGTCCGCCGGAGACTGCTCCTGCATCAGCCGACGGCTGATCCGCGGCCTGCCCCGCGACGGAGATCGGATTGCTCGTCGCCGAGAGGCCCGTCCTCGGGTCCCTCGCGTCGACGGTATGCACGCCCGGCGCGTCCAGCCGGGCGGTCAGGCGCTTCGGCGCTCCGACCGGGTTGCCCCAGCGGTCCTCGAGCTTGAGGTGGTACGCGAACCGCTCGCCGGCGGCGACCTGCGAAGGCGCGATGCAGACCGCGCGGACCGGCTCGCCCGCGACGACCCTCAGCGTCGGCGACTCGGGCAGCTCCTTGAACTCGAACGTGGCGATCGGATCCACGAGCGTCTTGAACTCGAACGTGTGCTCGCAGAAGGTCTGCATCCGCCAGCCGGGCGAGCCGCCCGCCCGGTCGCCGAACGTGACGATGACTTTCTCGCCGCGATCGAGGTAGCCGCGCTTCACCTGCAGGTGGAGCGCCTTCGTCCACGGGCGCGTGAAGTTCTTCACACCCCATCGCGGGCGGATCACGCAGTCGCCGGTCGTCGAGACCGAGCAGTAGTTCGGCGCGGCCGGGTCGTCGAACTGCGGCTCGCCGAAATCACCCATCTGACGGAACACGATCAGCACGTAGCCGTTGTCATCGACCGGGTGCCCGGCCGTGTACGCCAGCGTCATCGTCTGGTACGACCCGGCGACGACGGGGCGCGTCGGCGAGATGGTCGCCTTGCCCAGATCGAAGTCCTGCAAAATTCTTCTCCCTGGCTATCCCTCGTGCCGAGAGTGCGCCTGGGGGGGTCCCGGCTTGTCCGGTTCCGGCAGCTCGTAGCGGCCGTACTCCCAGCCGATGTATTCGAGCGGAGCGCAGGCAACCACCGCGGCGGCCAGCGCCGCCGGGAGGAGCGTACCGAGCGGCCACCGGACCAGCATGGCCAGGGCGATGCAGCCGCCGCCGAGTACGACGCCGATCAGCACGGCGATCCAACTGATCCGGCGCAGCAGCGCGCCGCGGACCAGCCTCGCCCCGCAGCTCCGACACGCCAGCTCGTTGCTCAGGCCGAGCATCAGCACGTGCTCGACGACCGACACCGGCGGCCGGCCGCACTTCGGGCAGTTCATCGCGCCCTCCTCAATAGCTCCCGGTGCGGAGGGGGTACTGGTTCTCGACGTCGAACCAGCGCCGGACGAGTTCCCCGCGCATGGCGCCGAGCGCGGGCTGTGCGTCGGGCTCGGCGGCGAGGTTCGTCAGCTCGTGTGGATCCTCTCGCAGGTCGAACAGCAGCTCCTCCTTCGCCGCCGAGACGCAGTACTTGAAGTTGTGCGTCCGGACCGTCTTCCACGACGAGCGGAACGGCGACTTGTGCTCGATGAAGACGGACGGGCGCTCGGTGTACTCGGTCCCTTCGAGCAGGGGGCGGAACGACCGGCCCTGGAAGAACGGCGGCGGCTGCACGCCGCACAGGTCGAGCAGCGTCGGGGCGACGTCGACCAGCTCGATCAGCTCGCGCCGGCGCCGGCCCGGCTCGACGCCCGCGCCGGCGACGATCAGCGGGACGTGCACGCAACTGTCGTAGCCCGGCGGGCCCTTCGCAACGGTCCCGTGGTCACCCAGGTGGTCGCCGTGGTCGGACGTGAACACGAGGACCGTGTTCTCGCGCTCGCCGGTCTCGTCGAGCGCGTCGAGGATCCGCCCGGCCTGGTCGTCGACGTGGCTGACGAGCGCGTGGTAGTGGGCCCGGACCTCGCGCCACTCGTCGTCGGACAGGCCATAGCGGTCGCGCTCGTCCTCGTTCATCGCGGGGAGCGGGATGGCGGAGGGATCGACCATCTCGACGAATCGCTCGGGCGGGTTGACCGGGCAGTGGGGGGCGTAGAACCCGGCGATGGCGAAGAACGGGCCGCGCCCGGCGCGGCGGCGGATGCAGGCCGCGGTCTCCTCGGCGACGAACGCCGTGTGCGTCAGCTCCTCGGGGCCTTCGAACAGGTATGGCTCGTGCGTCCCGCGGGGGTGCTTCTCGACGGGCGGGCCGTCCCAGGCCGGCGGCGTCGAGCAGCGGCAGTTCTCGACCTGCGACGGGTCCTTCGCCTCGACCCACTTGATGTACGCATCGTCGTAACAGCCGGGCTCGTCCGAGAGCACGAGCTCGTCGAACCCGTAGCTCGGGTGCGGCTCGCGGTGGTCGCGGTTCGAGTGGTTCTTGAAGTGCAGCTTGCCCAGGTTCGCCGTGTGGTAGCCGTAGAGCCCGAGGATGTTGTGGATGCACTCGACGTCCGGGTCCATCTCGACCCCGTTCGTCGAGCAGCCGACGACCGACGGGTACCGGCCGCTGAGCATGCTCTGTCGGCTGGGCATGCAGACGGGGTTGTTGCAGAACGCGTTCTCGAACAGGACGCCCTCCTCGGCGAGTCGGTCGAGGTTCGGCGTGCGGGCATACGGGCTGACCGCGCCGAGGGTGTCCCATCGCTGCTGGTCGGTGAGCATCAGGACGACGTTGGGTCGGTTCATGCGGTGATCGCTCCAACAACGAGTCAGTGGGCGTTGGCGGGATTATACGCGCAGGGACCGGCGCTTCAAGACGAGCGGCCGGGAGGCCCGGCGCGGAGGCGACTTGATTCTTGCTCTCGCTGCGCTCTAATGAGGCGTGCCTTCAGGCCCGGCCGCAGGGAGGACTCCGTGGAACGCAGCGAGATCTTCGCCACCATCCGCAGCTTCGATCACGAAGGACTGGACGACGCCGAGCTGGAGCGGAAGACGCTCGGGCTGCTGGCCGGCGACTTCCCCGACGCCGACGCCGTCCACCGCCATTTCCTCCACCGCACGCCGCCGATCGAAGAGCCCGACCCGCTCGGCCCGTTCGACGGCGGCCTGCCCGAGGAGGAGCTCGAACGCGCGGAGAACTGCCTCGGCAACACGTTCGAGTTCTACGGCGAGCGGCACTTCGTCGGCGACGACATCGACTGGAACCGGAACCCCGGAAACGACCACTGGGTCCACGACCTGAACCGGTTCCGCTATCTCGACGAGCTCCGCCGCGCGACCGAGGCGACCGGCGACGAGAAGTACGTCCGCAAGGCCGCCGAGATCGTGCTCGACTGGGTGGACAAGTGCTGCGTGACCGACTCCTGGTTCTGGCGGCGGCCGGAGCAGACCGAATGGGACATGCCGAACGGCGTCTGGCGGTCGTACCTGAACATCGCGATCCACTGCCAGCGGTGGGCGCGGCACTTCGAGCGGCTCGTCCCGTTCTGGTCGCCCGGCGAGCTGCTCCGCGTGCTCAAGTCGATCCACGACCAGCTCGGCTACCTCGAACAGATCATCCCGGTGGCCTCGAACAACTGGATCGTGATCGGGTCGGACGGCATGCTGGGCACCGCCGCGCGGCTGCCCGAGCTGCGCGACCGGCGGCGGTTCATCGACTATGCCTGGGACCGGATCGCCGCCGAGTCGGAGCGGCAGGTGCTGCCCGACGGCGTGCAGTTCGAGCTGACTCAGGGCTACCACATGTGCGTGCTGCGGCTGCTCTTGAACAGCGCGGCCGTCAGCCGGGCGGTCGGTGTTCCCGTGCCCGACGGGATCGACGCGGTCACCGCGAAGATGCTCGACTACACGATGCAGATCTGCACGCCCGACGGCCGGGCCGTCGCCTTCAACGACTCCGACCCCGGCGCCGGGACCGCGTTCCGGAACGTGCTTGCGAGCGAGGGCCGCCGGCGCGGGCGCGACGACTGGCTCTACGTCGGCACCGACGGCGACGAGGGCACGCCGCCGGACGTGCTCTCCCAGGCGTTCGAGCACGGCGGCGTCTACGTGATGCGGACCGGCTGGGACCGGGACGCGACGTTCCTCGCGTTCGACGGCGGCCCGTGGGGCAAGTCGCACCAGCACGACGACCGGCTCAGCTTCCAGCTCAGCGCGCTCGGCCGCCCGTTCATCGTCGACCCCGGCCGCTACCTCTACGACGCGAACAATCCCTGGTCGCGCCGGAAGTACCTCAATACGACACGGGCGCACAGCACCGTCACCGTCGACGGCGAGGACCAGGCCGACCGGTTCTTCGGCGAGACCTGGCAGCCCGGCCCGAAGCTGACCGACAACACGTGGACCGTGACCGACGAGCTCCAGCGCGTCGCCGGCTCGCACAAGCTCGGCTACGGCGAGGACGGGCGGATCCGGGTCGAGCACCGCCGCAGCATCACGTTCTGGCCGGACGTCCACGTCGCCGGTGTGCTCCTCGTCCTCGACCGGCTGACCGGCGATGGCGAGCACGACGTCCACTCGCGGCTCCAGTTCTTCCCCGGCGACGTGGTCGAGACCGCCGGTACGTGGCACACGACCTGGGACGACGGGAACCTCGCCGTCCTGCCGCTGATGGACGCCGAGTTCGACGCGGCCGTCGAGAAAGGGCTGTTCGAACCGACCCGCGGCTGGTACTCCGAGCAGGTCCACGAGATCGAGTCCTCGCCCACGCTCGTCGTGCACGCACGCGCGCCGCTGCCGCTGCGCGGCGCGTTCCTGCTCGTGCCGTACCGGGGGCCCGACGTGCCGGAGCTCCAGCTCGCGTTCGACGGCGACGCGGTCCGGCTCCATGCGGGCGACGTGAGCCGAACGGTTGCTTTCGCGGAGGCCCTGGAATAGCGACCTCGAACCTGCCACAGTGGAGTGGAGACGGTTGCGTGTCGCCCGGCAGACAGGAATGTCTGCCCCACCGGGGCATCCTGAGAATCCTGTAAATCCTGTCTGAAACGGATACAGCGAAGCTGGAGACTGAAGGAGACACGATGCTGAACGCCGCCGACGCCGCGCTGGTTGTGATCGACGTGCAGGGCCAGCTCGCCCGGTCGATGTGCGACTCGGACGAACTGATCGAGAATGTGAGCAAGCTCATCCGTGGGGCGAAAGTGCTCGGCCTGCCGATCATCCTGACCGAGCAGTACCCCGAGGGGCTGGGGCCGACGGTGCCCGAGATCGCCGAGCTGATCGACGCCGAGCCCATCCCGAAGCGGGCGTTCAGTTGCGCGGGCGAGCGGGCCTTCGTCGAGGCGCTCGAAGCGGCCGACCGCGAGCAGGTCCTGCTCTGCGGCATCGAGGCGCACGTTTGCGTGGTCCAGACCGCCCGCGACCTGGTCGACGCGGGCTATGAGGCGCACGTGGTGCTCGATGCCGTGTCGTCGCGAACCGCCCGTAACCGCCGCGCGGGGGTGCGGAAGGCCAAGGATGTCGGGGCCGAGCTGACCACGGTCGAGATGGCGCTCTTCGAGATGCTCGGCCGCGCGGAGGGCGACGCGTTCAA
>JAWODX010000639.1:0-3783 GCA_046483085.1 Planctomycetota bacterium | reverse complement strand
CGCCCGGCGCTTCATCGGCTCACCCTCACGGTCCCTCGTCCGTGCACGCTGTAGAGGCCCGGGTCGTACATGCACGAGACCTCGGCCGCCGGGAGGACGAAGCTCCCCGCCGTCACCGCCCGGACGACGTATCGGAATTCGGACCGGCCGGCCGGGACCCGCCCGAACGCCAGCACGCGGTCGTCCCGCCGCTCGATGTGCTGCACGCTCACCGACTGCTTGACGCCCTCCGTGCCGAGCCGCGACGAGCCCCTCAGCCGCGGGTTCTCGATCTCCAGGCCCGCGGGGAGGAGGTCGGTGATCACGGCGTTGTCCACCGCCCGGTTCGCGCGCAAGACGAGCCGGACCTGGTAAAGCCTCCCCTGCACGAGGTCCTGCGGGCCGACCCGGCGTTTGCCGGTCGCCTCCAGGAACGTACGGCGGATCGCCATGCCCGAGTCTTCCTCGGCCGCGTGGCCCCCCGTCGGAACGCCCTCGGCGTGCCAGAAGGCGTGCACCTTGCCGGGGCCTTCGACCCGGACGCGGATCGACTGGCCCGGCCGGATGTCGTCCAGCCGCAGGCCGCGCCTCGCCTGGAACCCACGGGTGGCGCCGTCGGGCAGCGTCACCCTCGCCGTGGCCTCCGGCGACGAAGGCCCGAGCCGCCGCGCGTACTTGCCCAGCGCCATCAGGGCAAACGCGTTCTCCTGGGTCGTGCCCCACCTGCCGAGGCGCAGCCTCTTCTTCAGCCGGTGCGCCAGCCGCGGAATCCGCGCCGAGTCCGGATCCAGGTCGAGCAGGACGGACAGCATCACCGCCGTCCGGCGGACCGGCGAGCTCAAGTAGCCGGACGTCGCCCGAGCCGCACCGCCGGCTCGAGCGCGCTGGACAAATCCCTTCGCCGTCGTTCGGTCTCCGGCGGCCAGGTACGCGGCCGCCAGGTGGAAGCGCCCGGCGACCGGAAGGCGCGTCCCGTCCCGGTCGCTCTCGCGCAGCACTTCCTCCAGCCGCCCCATCCACGCGTACGCCGGGCGGCCCGCGCGGGCCAGGACGTAGCAGGCGTACGCCGCGTGGCCGAACCGGTCCGGCCGTTCCTTCTCGTCCCGCGACGAGGCCCACGTGCCGACCTCGCCGCTGATGTAGTCGAGCAGCGGGCGCAGCAGGTCCCCGGGCACCCTCCAGCCGGCCTTCCGCGCCTCGACAAGCACGTCCGCCGCGTACAGACTGCCGTAGGGGTACGGTCGCGAGCGGCCCGGCCACATGGCGAGCCCGCCGCGGTACGTCTGCATCGTGCGCAGGCGCAGGAATCCGGCCTGCAGCAGCGCTTCGACCTCCCGCTCGCCGACGGTCCCGGGCCGCGCCAGCTCGGCCAGGTCGCGCAGATAGACGAGCGGCACCATCTGCGACGTCGTCTGCTCGACGCACCCGTACGGATAGTCGAGCAGGTGATCGAGCGCGCCGGTCAGCTCCACGATCGGGCTGGCGGCGAGCACGATCGAGCATCGGCCGGTCCCCGGCACGAAGTCGCCGCGGACTCGGATCTCCCGCTCGCCCGGGCCTTCGATGACCGCCGAACCGCCGTCGCGGGCGAAGGCGACCGGCGGCCGCACGGGGATCTCGACGGACTCGCCGTAGCTCTCTCCGCCGAGCGAGACGGCGACCCGCGCTTTCGCCTTGCCCACGCCGCCGGCGCGGAGACGAAGCCGCACGGTCTCCTCTCCCCCGGCGGACACGTCCACGGCGCCCGGCGCCCTGTCCGTTGGCCGGAGCGGGCCCTCGCATGAGACCGTGACCTCGACCCGGCCGTCGCGCGCCGTCCGATTGAACAAGGTGACCGGCACGTCGAACACATCGCCCGGTGCGAGGAACCGCGGCCACGACGCGCGCAGCATGACCGGGCTTCTGACCGGCAGGGATTTGTCGGCCGCTCCGAACGACGGCCCGCTCGCCGCCCAGGCCATCACCCGCAGCTCGCCCAGGTATTCCGGGAGCGTGAACCGGGCGCGAGCCGCCCCACTCGCGTCCGTCGTGAGGGTCCCGTCGCAGAGGACGACGGTCCGGACACGTTTCGCGGGGATCGGGTTCAGTCGGCGCAGGAGCTCGGCGTTCTTCTTCTCGCCGCCGCCGGGCTCGGCCCGCTTCCCCAGCCGCCAGCGGGCCAGCTCGGGCGCCAGGCGCGAGAACATGTCGTACTCCTTGACGTCGAGCCGCCTCGCCCCGTAGAAGAAATCGCCCGGCGACGGCGTCCGGTGCCCGGTGAGGGCGAGCACCCCTTCGTCGACGGCCGCGAGGATCACCGCGGCCCCGGCTTCCGGCCGGCCGCCGGCCGTCACGCGCACGCCGATCTCGACCTCGCGGCCCGGCCGAACCTCGCCGGGCGATTCGACCGCGAGATCGAGTCCGCGGTCCCCGCAATCGACGTCGAGCCGCACGGCGCCCGACGCCCGGTGCGGGCGCCATTCGTCCTCCGGCTCGACCGGGCGGACGAGCGTCGCCGTCAGGTAGACGTTCGGCCGCCACGCCTCATCGACGATGAACTCCTCCGTGCCCCGCCCCTCGGGGAGATCGACGACGCGGCGCTCGACGACGCCGTCGCCCTCGACGCACACGAGGGCGGTCCCGCCGAACGGCGACTCGATGGCGAGGGTGGCGGCGTCGCCCGGCCGGTACGAGTCGCGGTCCAGCCGGAGCCGCAGGCGTTCCGGGTTCGCGACCGCCCACTGCGAGCTGAGCCCCCGGACGTGGAAGTCGAGGGTGGCCGGGCACCCGCCCTCGCTCTCGACGACGAGCCGGTGGGGGCCGGGATGCCGGGCGGTCATCGTCACCGTGCCCAGCCCGTCCTCGAGACGCCCCTCCCGTTTCATCACCAGCGTCTCGTGTCGGGTCCAGTCGTACTCCAGCCGGCCGGCGCCCCGCCGGCGCAGGACGTTCGAGTACGTCACGCGATAGAGCGCGGCTCGGACCGCCTTCGCCCGGCCGTGGGCCTTGCCGCGGGGCGCGACGGCGGCGAGCCGGAACGTGGCGGGTTCCGCCGGCGCGACCCCGGCCTTCGGCGCCCGGACGCCGAGGTAGAACGGCCACGGGTCCAGCCGTCGGGAGAGCGACTCGGCCAGCGTCCGCCCGCCCGGCTCGGACACCTCGACTTCGACCTCGACGCGGACCGCGGCGGGCGTCGAGATCGCCGGCGCCTGGAGCGTGAAGACGGCGTTGCCCTCCCCGTCCAGCTTCTTCCTCGACGGGTCGACGGAGCGCACCGCGCGCTTCTTCCGCGCGTCGCCGAACCGGTAGTCATCCCAGCCAGCCGGCCGGAACGGGGCGGTCGTGTACCGCGCCCGGCACGCGGCCTTGAGCCCGGCCGCCGGATCGCCGAACAGGTGCTCGACGTGCGCCTCGACCGCGAGCGGCGTCGAGGTCGGGATCGGCTCGGCCGGCGCGGCCAGGCGCATCCGAAGGGTGCGCGGGACGTAGTCGGCCACGCAAAACCAGGTCGAGCCGAGCGACTCCCGCGCCCCCGGCAGGCGACAGACCGCCCGGTACCGGCCGCTCGGCCAGCCGGCGCCGATCGTCACCTCGGCGGCCAGGCGGCCGGCCCGGTCGCTCATCACGCTCTTCCGGAGCAGCTCGCGCCCGTCGGGCCGGACGACGGCCAGTTCGAGCGGCATCGGCGGGGGCGTCTCCCATGAGACGCCGCGCACGAATCCCCCGAGCCGGACCGTGTCGCCGGGGCGGTAAACGCCGCGCTCGGGGAAGAGGAACGCCTCGTAGCCCTTCGACAGATACGCGCGGCCGCGCGCGGAGCCGGCG
>JAWODX010000566.1:0-3297 GCA_046483085.1 Planctomycetota bacterium | reverse complement strand
GGCATTTGCCATGTCCAGTGTGATCAAGCTGGCGTGACTGTAGCCGGCCTCCATGAGGCCGGAGAAGGGCCGAGGTCATGGACCTCGGCTACAATTTGTGATCGCAGCAGGGGACATGGCAAATGCCCCACCTGCATCGTCGACGCGACGGAGCCGGGCGGCTTCGACTGCCTCGGCTACCACTTCGAGCGCGGCAAGCGTTGGCCGAGCAAGAAGAGCATGGGGAAACTGCGGACCGCCATGCCGTATTTGTGAATCGGGGCACTCAGCTTGGCGGGAAGACGTATGGAGGTTCACTGATGCGCGCGGTGGGGATCATGCTGCTGTGTTCCGCGGTTGCGGCCGCGGCGCGGCAGCGGCTGCAGAACGCTGGAGGGGCCCGGTTGATATTC
This sequence comes from Planctomycetota bacterium, assembly GCA_046483085.1. Lineage (GTDB taxonomy): Bacteria > Planctomycetota > PUPC01 > PUPC01 > PUPC01 > JAWODX01. The sequence goes on along the minus strand of JAWODX010000566.1, from coordinate 2,905 downwards.
TTATCGGACGGAAATCATTGACGATGGTGGACTATTCTGGTATACACGAGACAGTGGGGGGGTCTCGAAAGCAAGGCCGCGACCATGTCAACCACGGGCGGGACTCAGCGGGCGGCAGGCAGACAGGCGATTTCCGAGGCGTTGCGCCGACGCCCCGAGGCCTCTGCCCGCCCAGAGCGCCCTGACGGAGCGAACGGTCGCCCCTCGGATCGCGTATGTGGACGCGGCCCTGTCGCGCCTGGCCGAACCGATACGCAACCCGCTCGCGCTCCCGGTCAAGGTCATCCTGCCCGTTCGCCTGGAGACTCGTCGATCGTGCCTGGCCCCGGGCGGCGTACCCGGTCGGGCAGCCGGAGGAATCACATGAATCAGCGATGGAGCGTCGGACTGGCGCTGCTCTGTCTCGGTGTTGCGTCGTGCGCGGCGCGGGGACCCGGCGGCGACGTACCCCTGAAACCCGCACGAAAGGACCCGGCGAGGTTCACGCCCGATCTGCCGCTGAACACGTGGGTCCGGGTCGAGCCGAAGTACGTGAGGCCGCCTGAGGGGGGCAGGCACCGTCCTGCGGGCTGGAACAAGCTGGTCTACGACCCGGTCGGCGAGCGGATGCTTTACATGGACCGGTGGAGCACCCGCACGCGCGGCCACAGCATCTACGCCAACGCGGTGATGGCGTTCGACGTGGCGGCGAACACCGTCACGTGCCTCAAGCTGACGAACTGGAAGCGGCAGGACACGGCGAAGGGGGGCTACCGGACGGTCCCGCTGCCGGCGAACAAGGAGGAGCCGACGCCGTGCGACCGGCATCCGTACGGCAACCTGGCGTTCGTGCCCGATCGCAATTCGCTCTACCTGAGCACGGGCGCGAACCGCTCCGCACTCCGGGGCAACCTGCGGGGGCAGAGCGTCACCCGCGATACCTGGCGGTACGACTGTGCCGAGGCGAAATGGGTGCAGATCGACGAGTCCAAGACCAAGCCGCCCGGAGGGCTGGAGGACGCCATGGCCTACGACGCGGCCCACAAGGTTATCGTGCGCATCTGCCGCGGCCGGGCCACGTGGCTGCTGGATGTGGAGACCGACCGGTGGCGGGACGCCAAGGCGAAGGACAATCCCGGCAGCGGGATGGGCGCGGCCATGTGTTACGACTCGAAGCGGGAGCGGGTGATGGTGTTCGGCGGAGGCGGCAAGCACGGGGCGGCGTGGAACACACCGCACCCGGAATGCTATGCCTATTCCGTTCCCCGGAACGCATGGATTCGGCTGGCCGACGCCCCGGTGCCGGTTCGATCGATGGGCGCCGCCTATGATGCGAAACGGGACGTAGTGCTGGTCCATACCGGGCGCGGGCGGTACCCGTACTTTTTTGGCTTCTACGACCCGGCCAAGGACGAATGGCGGCGGCTGGACCTGCCAGCCGACGCGAAGCGGCCCGTTCCCCGCTGGCACACGCTCGCCTACGACGTCGCCCATGACGTCTACGTGCGGGCCTCGGCATCATCCGGCAGACCCGAGTGGTGGCTGTTCCGGCCCGATCTCTCGAAGGCCGCCCCGATCGAGAAACGGCCGAGTGGAAAATCAAAGGAGGAATGATCCGATGCCGCGAACACGAGTTGCGATGGTGACGCTGGCTTGTCTGGGGGCTCTTCTGTTCGGCCGCCCGGCTCCCGGAGCCGACGACGGCGCGCCGACCTGTCTTCCCGGCGGCGAGGCGGTCAAGAAGGCGGTTGAGGCGCGGCGGGGCAAGACCGAACTGTCGAAGGTGGCGCTGGCGATGAAGCCGGGCACCTGGGCTGAGCTGAAGACGGACATGCCGAAGCGCCTTTGGTCGGCGCCGCCGCCGTCCAAGGGCCTGCACATCGGCACTTGGTCGGACGACGCTCACTGGGACAGCCGGACGGGGCAGTTCCTTTTCTTCGGCGTGCGGCAGACGCGCAAGTTCGTTGCGTACTCGGAAGAAACGAACGCCTGGCGCGTGATTCCGTTTCACGAAAAGGACAACGCGCCGGAGCTCGTGCAGCGATACGGGCACGAGTATTCCATCAACAGCCTCGATCCGGTCCGGAGCCGTTTCTACCGGGCCGGCTCTCAGTACGACATCCGCAAGGACACCTGGGCGAAGTCCCCGGCCCCCGGCTTCCGCAGCATGGTCTTCGAGTATTTCACGGCGATGGACGCGCTGGTCAGCCTGGAGCGCCACCGGGGCGTGCTCTGGTGTTGCCGCAACGGTGACGCAAAATGGACGAAGCTCGGCAAGACGCCGGTGCACGGGTATCACAGTCTGGCGCGGCACAACCCGTGGCGCGAGGAGGTGCTCTTCGCCGGCGGAAACGGCATCCGCCGGGTGATCGTCCTGCGGAAGGACGGCACGGTCAAGAGGATGGCGGACTTCCCGCTGCCGGTCAACACGTTCACCATCTGCATGGACATCCTCACGGTGGACCCGCTCTCCGGCCGCTATCTGATCCTGTCCCGGCGGGGCGGCAATCAGTTCGTCGAGTTCGACAGCGAAACAAACCAGTACCGGCTGATCGACGACTTCACGACCACGCCGTGGCCGTTCCACAAGAGCAGCCCGCTGGTGGCCTATGTTCCCGAATACGGGGTGACCATGTGGGCCGACCGAAAAGTGCATCTGTACAAGCACGACGCCTCCGCGAAATATCCGGTCGTGGAGCCGAAGCCAGAACCGGGAAAAGGCAAGTGACAAGGACGGGAGGCGAAGGGCGGCATCTCCGGAACCGCCCGGCGCCGACCGCCCGCATCAGGAGAGACCGATGAGAAGACGGGCCAGCATGATCGGAATCATCGCGACGGTGGTCCTGAGCATGAGCGGAGCCAACGCCGCCCGAGCCGCCGGCGAGCCCGGCGCCGCGCGTCGCGGACCGCTCAAGGACCTGCCCTC
>JAWODX010000506.1:0-3871 GCA_046483085.1 Planctomycetota bacterium | reverse complement strand
CGGCAATTGTTCTACCAGTGTTATCTTTGAGTGCTTTATCTATGATTCCCTGTTTGTATTCCTTGATCTCAGGAGCAATTTCTGGCATCTCCTCTTGTCGAGTATAAGGAGGATTACCCACTACACAATCGAACCACCTTCGCGTGGTCGACTGGGTCCTGCCGGACCCGCGCGCGTTCCGGACACACGTGGGGCTGATCCAGTCGCCCGGGACGGTGGCCCTGAAGTACGGCGTCCCGCCCTGGTCCGAGAAGCACTGGGCGCTCCTCGACCGGTCGCTGGCGCTCCTGGGCGAGGTCGGCAACAAGGTGATCTACATCACCATGGTGCGGCGGACCCACCTCGGCAACGAGCACGGGATGGTCCGATGGGTACGCGAGGCGGACGGAGCGCTTCGGCCCGACCTGAGCGTCGCCGAGCGGTACGTGGCGGCAGCGGTCGAGCGCCTGGGCAAGATCCCGATGGTGGGCGTCTACTGCTGGGAGCCGAAGAGCTCGGCGGGCCACTTCCCGTCCACGTCCGGGAAACGCGACCTCTCGCGCGGCGGCGACAGGGACATCCTGATCTCGGTCCGGGCCGGCACGGACGGCAAACTCACCGAGGCCGTCGGCCCGAAGTGGGGGACGCCGGCGTGCCGGGAGTTCTGGAAGCGGGCGATGGCCGGCCTGCGGGCCATCCTCAAGAAGCACGGGATCGAGGACTCGATGATGCTGGGCATCTCGTGCGACTACGTCCCCACGAAGACATGTATGGCCGACCTGACCGCTGCGGCTCCGGCGGCGAAATGGATCGCCCACTCGCACATCTACTGGAGCGAGATCCGGGGCCGGCCGGTGGGCTACCTCGCCTGCGTGTGGGGGCTCTGGGGTACGCGGGACCCGGCGCGGCCCAAGGACTACTACGGCAACAACCGGTACTACGGCTGGAAGAACCCGTTCCGGGTGGTGGCCTTTCCGCGGGCGGGCTGCCCGACGTACGAGCTCGTCCGGGGCAAGCCGCCCGAGCTGCACCGGTTCCTCGCCGAGGGCGCCCTCGTGTCGGCCGGCCGGCCCAACGCGAAGCCGCCCGGGGTCCGAGGGTTCGGCCGCCTGGGCGCAGATTTCTGGCCGGTGGTCGAGGCGAAGCGGTCCGGCCGCGGCGTCGGCAGGGGCATGCCCCGGCCGATCTGCGGCCACTATCCCGAGGCCCTGGGCGGCGGCATGGCGCTGACGTTCGTGAAGTACCACATCCTCTCGCCGGGCCGGGACGGCGCGATCGCCACCGACCTGTTCGAGATGCTGCGTGAGGGGCTCCAGGAGGCCGAGGCGCGCATCTTCATCGAGACAGCGCTGCTCGATCCGGCCGCGAAGGCCCGGCTGGGCGATCAGTTGGCCGCGCGCTGTCAGAGGCTGCTCGATGAACGGGTGCGGACGTTCATGCGGGCCGCAGGCAAGAGGAATCTGCTGCCCGCCGACTGGCTGTGGTACCACGGCTCGGACTGGCAGGCCCGTTCCGAACGCCTCTACGCCGCGGCCGCCGAGGTCGCCCGGAAGCTCGACGCCGACTGATCGGGCCGGGAAGGCGGCCCGCTCACTCGGAGAGCACCTTCTCGTGGATCCGCGCCCACATCCGTAGCGTCAGGTAGTTCCGCAGGCCGAGTCCGCATGACCGCAGTCCCTCCTTGCTCCAGTCACGCTGCCACTTCTTCGGGTACGACGGATGGATGCCGTCGCGGGCGATCATCGTGGGCACGTTATAGCCCTTCCAGCCGCCCTCGTCGAACTTCTTCAGGCTGCCGTCCCAGTCGTCGGGCCGGCGGCGGACCATCTCGGCCCACAGGTCGATCACCGGCAGCTTCCTGGCGCGGGCGATGTACAGGGTGGCCAGGCGGAAGTTCCACACCGTCAGGAAGCGGGCGACACTGTCCCGCTGGGTATGCCGCGGCGGCAGTGTGGTGATGATCGGGACGGTCCCGTCCCGCAGCATGCGGTCGACGACCGCGGCGTACTTCTCGGTGTACTCCGGCACGTGCGGCCCGAGGTAGGCGTCGTTCGTGCCCCACATGACCACCGCGGCCTCGGGGTTCATCCGCTTCTGCCATTCGTCGATGTGCGCGAAGGCCCAGTTGATCGTGGTGCCGCCCCCGCACCCGTACTTGCCGCCCTTCCAGTTCCGCCAGCACGGCTTGTGGATGTACTTCCTGGCGAGTGCCCGGGCCGCGTGCATCTTCTTCGGGCCGCCCTCGTACTCGCCGTAGAGCAGCGGCGTCCAGAACGCCATGGTGACCGTGATGCTGTCGCCGTACTGGGCGAACGTGCCCGGGGTGCCGTCCCATCGGGCGTGCACCTTTCGCATCGGCTCGATCCAGTCGTCGCCGGGCAGGACGAGTGGCTCGGGCCGGAACGGGCCGTCGGGCTTCGGCAGGTCGCCGTAGACTTCGAGCTCGAGGTACGGCCGCCGGTCGGCGTCGATCCACTCGTCGGAGTAGATCACCATGTGCCCGCCCATCAGGCGGTGGTCGAGCAGGAAGCCGCGGTTGGGGAGCGAGCCGTCGGCCCACTTCTGCACGACGCCCGTCACGTCCCACTCGATCCACGTCTCCGGAAAGGAGTCACCCTTCTTCAGGTCGTCGGCCCATTGCTTCCCCAGGTGGGCAACGGCGACGAGGGCCGAGTCTTTCCACTTCCAGTCACTGTGGTCCACCTCGTCCACGCTTCCTGCGAGATACAGGCCGAAGCTGTACCTGGCGAGTCGGCTCGCCGCCTTGCGAGAGTCCTGCAGGCGCCGCTTGCGCTCCTTTGGCTCGTCCTTCGGCACCTGGCCGAGCGCGGTCTCCTGGTCGGGCGGGCGCTGGTTCCCGACCTCGGCGAATGCCCTCAGCGTCGCCTTCGCGACGTATGCGTTCTTGGGGAGCGCGGACAGATCGAACCGGAGCCACGCGCGGTTGAAGTCGCCGCCGGTGCCGCCGACGCGGATGCGCGGCGTCCAGTCCCAGTTGCCGCGGAAGCGCGGATGTGTCTTCACATAGCCGGCCCGGTGGCCCTTGCGATAGCCGCAGTTCGAGTTCCTGCCCAGGCGGACAGTCCTGGCCGGCTGGCCGGGTTGCTTCTGCGGAGCGGTCCTGGCGAGCGGCGAGAGAGACGCCTTCGGCCCCGGCGCCGGGGGCAGGGTCAGTTGCGCGTTCGGGTCGGGCTTCTTGCCCGGCGCGGTGTGCTGGACGATGAGGGTGGGTCGGAACGCGGGGACGGGCCACTCGGACGAGCAGAACCGGGCGCCCGAGTAGCGGTGCTTGTCGATAAGGAAACCGCAGTTCGGCTTCTCGCCGCGGTGCCAGGCCGAGACCAGCCCGGTCACGTCGAACTCGACGTAGTGGCCCATCGGGCCGCTCCGGACCGGCGCCCGGGCGACGAGCCCGGGCTGCGGCTTGCCGTTCTTGCCTTTCAAGCCCCAATCGGTCGACCGGTCGATGTCTCCGCCCGGCTTCGTCCAGTTGTTCGCCTCCGACTTCGTTCCGTCCAGTTGCTTCCACTCGATCCAGGTGGCGGTCTCGTCCCACTCGCGGGCCATGGTATAGGCCGGCACAGGCGTGCCGCGGGCCTGGATCTCGGCGAGGAAGAGGCGCAGGACGGCGCGATGCACCCTGCGGTCCTTCCCGACCGCCGCCAGGTCGAACTTGAGCAGGCCGCGCCGCCGGCCCGGCGTCCAGAAGATCGTGCCCTCGTGCCGCGGGCGCGTCTTCCGATACCCCTCGAGGCACGTGTCGACGCAGCCGGCGTAGTCCTTGGTCGGCGCCACGCCGTTCTGGAACCGGGTGACCTCGGCGCGAGCGGGGCCCATGCTGGCGAGCACCAGCACGCCGGCCAGCGCCGGGATCGCCGTTCGTCTCCTCATC
>JAWODX010000341.1:0-3056 GCA_046483085.1 Planctomycetota bacterium | reverse complement strand
CGTCTGCGAGGCCCTTGCCGCTGATCCCCGTGTGCGCCAGGCTGAGCCGCCTGAGCGACGAGAGCTTCGCCAGACTCGCCAGCCCCTTGTCGGTGAGCTTCTTCGAGCCGCGAAGGCTCAGAGCTTTCACGTCGAGCTTCGCGAGCGCATCGACCAGCGCCGGCAGTGTCTTGTCGGAGACGTCGCCGGCGGCGGCGACGAACCAGCGGCCGTCGGCGCGGACCGGCACCGGCCCCTTCTTCCTGCCCGTGGCGCCGACCTTGATCGGGCTCCGCCAGAACCAGTCGGCGTCGGTGGCTTCGTGAACGGTCAGTGCGAGTTCGGGGTTGAACGGCTCGCGTTCGATCTCCCTGGGAGGTGCAGGCTTCCGGAAGACCGGCTCCGCCTGTTCCGGCCCCTTCTCCGTCTTCTCTTCGGGTTTCTCGCCAGGCTCTTCCTCCGGCGTTTTCTCTTCTTCCGGCGCTTCCTTCTTCTCCGGTCCGGGCTCCTCGGGCGGCTTCTCCGGCCCCTTCTCTTTCTCCGTGGAGACCTCTTCGGCCTCGGGCGCCGCCTCCTCGTCCGCCTCCTTCTTCGAGCAGGATGCCAGGCCGAAGGCCACCGAGACCGAGAGACACACGAGAACGAGCCACACGACGTCTCGTCTCCGAACCATCTGCGCCCTCCAAGAGATTCCTGCGGGATATCAGGCCGGGTCGGGACCGATTCCACTCGTCCGGGCGCCGCGGGCGGCTCGCGCCCCGTCCTCCCGCCGCGCCGACGACACCTAATGCTACCGCATCAAACCCGTCCGCGCAACCATGCGGCCGGTTGCTGTGAGCCGTGGTCGAGCCGCTCACCGTGCGCCCGCGCCATGTGCAAACCAGCAGGTGAGGGACCCGAGCTCGGTCGCGCCGGGCGCGGCGGCTTGCGTGCGCCCCTCTGGCCCGCATATAATGCAATCGGCCGGAACAGAGGGAGGCGAGGAGAACTCGATGAACGTGTACCTGGTTCAGCACGGCGAGGCGAGATCGAAGGAAGAGGACCCCGATCGCCATCTGACCGACGAGGGCGTGGCACATGCCGAGAAGATCGCGCGGTTCCTCGAGCCGCGGGGCGTTCCGGTCGCGGCCGTCTGGCACAGCGGCAAGACCCGCGCCGAGCAGACGGCCGGCATCCTGGCCTCCGGCCTGGCCGTGGCCGAAGGAGTCACCGAACGGGACGGGCTGGGCCCGAACGACGACGTGCGGGCCGTCGCCGACGCCCTGTCGGGATCGGGCGCTGACGTGATGATCGTCGGGCACATGCCGTTTATGGACAAGCTCGCGTCACTGCTGGTCGCGGGGGACGCGTCGGCCGGAGTGGTGGAATTCCAGAACGCCGGGGTGGTCTGTATCGGGAGCGACGAGGACGGCGGCTGGCGGGTCCGGTGGATCGTGACGCCGGCCTTGCTCGCATAGACGCAGGCGTCCCGCCTCCGGCACGGGGCGGAATGCCGCGCAGAAAGGGAGCGGGCGGATGACGTCCAGTCGTTTCGTCCTGATGCTGTGTCTGCTGCCGCTTCTGGTTTTCGCCCTGCCCGTGCGGGCCGCTGAGTTCGGAGAGTTCCAGGTCAAGCGGGAGGGCCCGTTCGAGTTCGACCAGGAGCCGCAGGTGACCCGCGACGGGGACAGGGTCACCATCCGGTTCAAGACGAAGGCGTTCTGCGACGTCACGGTCGCCATCGAGAACGCGGACGGCCGGATCGTCCGGCATCTGGCCTCGGGTGTGCTCGGCGAGAACGCCCCCGGGCCGTTCCGGAAGAATTCGCTGACCCAGACCGTGGTGTGGGACGGGAAGGACGACGAGGGCCGGTACCTGGACGACAAGAACAGCCTGGCGGTGCGCGTGTCGCTCGGGCTCGGGGCGCGCTTCGAGCGGCATTTCCAATGGAGCCCACACCGGCGGCTCGGAAACATCACACCGCTCTTCTCCGCCACGCCGGAGGGGGTCTACGTGTTCGGCGGAAACGGGGTGGACTCCCTGCGGCTCTTCGGCCACGAGGGCAACTACGTCCGCACCGTCTATCCGTTCCCGGCCGGAAAGCTCGACGAACTGGTCGGCGTCAAGACCCACACGTTCCCGCAGTCCGGGAAGACGAAGCCGCTGAAGGGCGGGTTCTACGAAACCACGCTGCTGACGTCGGGCCTGTCCGGTCTCCGGAACGAGTACATGGCGCCGCGGAGCGGCCCCGGGGCCACGGCCATGGCGGTGCGGAACGGCCGGATCGCCCTGGCCGGGGTTCGCCTGAACCGGTTCGCCACCGACGGATCGAGCGGGGGGATGCCGCTCGAAGGCCCCGAGACCTCGTTCAAGGTCCGCCGCTGGTGGACCCTGCCGAGGAGCGCCGCGCTCAGTCCCGACGGCAGGACCGTGTACGTGACGGGGTTTGTGCGGGACGAGGGCTACCGCCGGAATCACAAGTGGATTCACGGGGTGGGCAAGATCGACATGCGGAACGGCGAGAAGATGCAAGTCTTCGCCGGGAGTCTCGACCTGGGGAAGAAACACGGCAGGTCCGGGCCGGGGCAGTTCAAGACCCCGAGCTGCGTCGATTGCGACGCAAAGGGCCGGGTCTACGTGGCCGACCATTTCAACGACCGCGTCCAGGTCTTCGCCCCGGACGGGAGGCATCTCAAGTCGATCCAGGTGCGGCGCCCGTCGGACGTGTGCATCGATCAACGCAAGGGCGATATCTACGTGTTCTCCTGGTTCCTCGACGGCGGGTTCCGGACGGAAGGGAAGCCGGAGCCGCCGGAGCTGATCCACTTCGGCCCGTTCGAGAACCCCGAAATCCTCGCCCGGTACCCGATCCGCATGCGGGATAACTACGAGGGGAACGGCAGCTATGCCGACCGCGGTCGGGGATGTCAGTACCGGGGCATGATCGATTCCTGGGCGCCGGGCGAGTCGGGGCCGACCATCTGGCTGGTCGCCGGGCGGATGGGCAAGACCACGCTCGCCTCGCCGGGCATCAACGACTGCACCATCGGCGGCCGCGGCCCCAGCAAGCACGGCTGGGCGGCCGACGCGCGGCGCCG
>JAWODX010000316.1:0-11809 GCA_046483085.1 Planctomycetota bacterium | reverse complement strand
GTCGAGGAACCCGGGCTCCACGAACCGTGGATACGATGTTCCTGCGCGTTTCCGAAATAATTTACCCGGCCGGTTGACACGGGTACGGGTGCGGGATATGCTTGCCTGGAAGCGCCATAATCCCCGTCGCCGCGCAGTCCTTTTCGGAATGTACGTCGCGGCGGCGGTATTTTTTTCTTCGGGGGGGGGCGCTGCTCATGGCTGAATCAGTTGCCGTCGTGATCGACGCCGGCTACGTCCTCAAACTGCTTGAGCGCTTCCGCAGCAACACTGCCAATAACAGAATCGAAGTCGGCCACCTTCGGGCCGTCGCCGACGGAGCGATAGAATCCGGCGAAGAGCTTTTCCGAATCTACTGCTACCACTCCCCGTCCTACGGCGGTATAGAGAGCAGACCATTCAACGGCGGAGACATGAATTTCGGCGCGTCGGGAGTTGCTCGGTTTCAAGGCGCCTTGCAACAGTCCATTCGTCGCCCGCCGGGAAGGGGTGCAAGTCCGGCTCTTGACCTTCGCAGGCGAATCCGCGCACAACAACCTTGTCGAGCACAGCGACTACGTTACCGAAATTGACCTTGAGCAGGTCGCGCAGAAGCCCGCCTCATAGCTCAACACGCCCGCCAGAGCGCTCGGCCCGTCCCGGCCGGTTCGTCGGCGCGTCCGGCGGCTGGCGGCGGAGGGCGTCCGGATCGGTCGTCTGGCCGAAGACGAGCGGAGCGCGCTCGACCGCCTCCTGGCCCGGCACTTCTCGCAGTGGCACGAGGGCATCATGGGCGCCATCGACCGCGGCCGGGCGATCGTCGTGGCCGGGCGCGGTGAACGCGTCCTGGGGTTCTCGGGGCCGTACTCGATCCACGGGTCGGGCAAAGGCGCATTCTGGGCGCTCGGTGTGGACCCGGGCGAGCGGCGGCAGGGTCTGGGGACGGCCCTCTTTGACACGATGTGTGCAAAGCTCAAGGCGGAAGGCGCCCGGTTCGTGACCCTGACGACCGGCCTGGCCAACCCGGCGCAGGAGATCTACCGTCGCGCCGGCTTCCGCACCGGATGCGTGGTCGACGCCGGGATGAAGAAGGAATTGACGCCATGACGACGGACGGCGGGTTCGAGGGCGTTCGCCTGGTGACGAGCGGGAAGGCCAGGCATCTCGAACTGCGCTGGCAGGGGATCTCAACCCCTCTGCGCTACGACGGCTTCCCCGTCTGGATCGGCGGCCGGCGATTACCCATCCCCATCCTGGAGCTGAGCCGTGTCGGCGAGGGCTGGGCCGCTGCGGGCGAGCTGGAGACCGACAGCGGGACCTGGCAGGTCGAGGACGGCCTGACTCCCCACGGGAACACCGTGACGATCGACCGGACGTGGCGCTGGCGGGGCGGCCGGCTGCCCAGCGTGCGGCTTGGCCTCGACCTGGATGTCCCGTTCGCGGCGGTCGACTTCTGGGCCATCCCCTACGTCTCGATCAACGGGAACCTCGGCTCGCGCACGGTGCCCACCGGCATGGAATACAGGGGAGAGCCATGGGTCTTCCGCGAGGAGCGGACCACGGCGCCGGGCCTGATGACGGTGGAGTCGGACGGCCTCGTGGCCGGCTCGTATACAGAGCCCGGCCGCTCGGAGCAGACCGTCTCGGCCTGCTGCATCCTGCCCGGCGGGGGGATACACACGCTGCGAACGTTCTTCCCGTTCCGCGAGTCGCCCCGCACCTTCCTCGGGGCGGGATATCCGGGGAACGCGAACGTGCCGGAGCAGGGCCTGTACACCTCTGGCAGCGGGCCGCGCGGGTTCCTGGTCGAAGGAGAGGCCCGGTTTCGGCGCAGGTTCTTCGTGGTGCTCGACCGCGCCCCCGAACCGCGCCACGGATACGTCCGCGTCTGGGAATCGGCCTGGCGCCATCTGGGAGAGCCGATGGCGGCGGCGGTGCCGGTGGAGAACACGGAGCGGGAGCTGTGGCGATCGCTCGATCGCTTCTGGGTCGAGGAAGGAACGGCCTGCGGGTATGTCCTGCGCATCGACCGGGACGGCGGCAGGTTCGGCGGGTTCACTCCGGTCTTCTCGGCCGGCTGGTGCGCGCCGACCATGATGCTCGCCTGGCTCGGCATCCGCCGGGCGATCCGGGCGCAGCGGCCGGCGCCGGCCGACCGGCCGATGCGGGCGGCGGAGTTCTTCATCGACCGGGCGCCCCGCCGCAACGGAGCGTTCCTGACCCATTTCGACGTCCGCTCGCTGACGTGGACCGAACGCGAGATCAACGCGGTCCAGATGGGCGGCGCCGCGTTCTGGATTCTCCGGTGCCTCGAGCTGGCCCGCACCACGACGCTCTTCGACGACCGCATCGACGGGGCCGCGTGGGCCGACTTCGCACTCGGCTTCTGCGACCTCGCCGCGCGCACCCAGCTACCGACCGGGGCGTTTCCCAGCCGGTGGACCCTCGACGGCGACTGCCGAGGCAGCGAGCGCACCATGGGCGTCCACGCGGCCCGGGCCGTCCTCGAAGCGTACCGACATACCGGCGAGCAGCGATATCTCGACGCCGCCGAACGCGCCGCGGCGTTCACCATCCGCGAGATCGTCGACCGGGAGACCGGCTACGGGGATTGCACCGACATCCTCAACACCACCACCGAGAACGACGGCGCCGGCGTGCCCGATTTCCTCATCGACCTGTACCGCGTGACCGGAGAGGGGCGGTACCTGGAGAAGGCGGTCCGCGCGGCCGAATACTGCCTCGCGTTCACCTTCGCGTACAACGTGCACTTCCCGGCCGAGACGGAAAGCGCGCGGCGGGGGATGCGCACGCGGGGCCTCGGGGCCATCTCGCCGGAGACCGCGTTCGTGTGCTGGTGGTTCGCGCTCCAGGCGAACGCATTCCTCGAGCTCTGGAAGGAGACGGGCGAGCGGCGGTGGAAGGACTACGCGGTCGCCGTCATCCGCGCCTCGCTGCAGGTGAGAACCGAGCCGGGCGACACGTTCGGCCTGGCCGAGCACCTGGTCGGGATCCGGGCGGAGGTGATCCCGGTACTCGACACGGTCAAGGGCGCCCACGTCTGGAAGAAGGGGATGACGGGTTACACGTGGCACCAGCCGGTGTGGTGGCCGGCGGCGTTCAACCTGCTGAATTTCGCTTGCATCGAGGATCACTGCCCCGACCTGAAACAGGAGCTGGAGCGATGAACCGACCGCGACGTTGCTCTCGCGTTCGCCTGAGCCGGCCAACCGTTGGAGACATTGGATGAGCCTGAACCGCGTGCGCTGCTGTGCCTTTTCTCTCTGCCTGGTGTGTGTGGCCGGCGGGTCCCGGGCCGGCGAAGCACCGTCCGCCCGGACCCGAGTCCTCCGCACGGGGTCCTTCTGGCGCGTTCACCGGACGCTCCGGCAGGAGGTCGTCGGCACGGGCCCGGGCGACCTCGAGGTCGACCCGCCCGAGAAGCGCACCGGGATCGCGTACAACTCGCCGCTGCCGCCGGAGGACTGGATGCAGCCGGCGTTCGACGACTCGGGCTGGGCCCGGGCCATGGGGCCGTTCCTTCGCGGGCAGGGGCACAGCAGTTACGGTTTCGGCCCGAACGTGACCGGGCTGCTGTGCCTGCGCGGCAAGTTCGGCGTCACGGACCCGGCGGCGGTCAAGGGCCTCGCCCTGTCACTCGAATACCGGGGCGGCGTGGTCGTCTACCTGAACGGCGACGAGGTGACCCGCGCACACCTTCCGCGTGGGGAGATCACGTTCGAGGCGCCCGCCGAGGGGTATCCGCTCGAGGCGTCGACGAAGCCCGACGGCAGCGTCATCCGCTGGGGCTGGCGGGACCCGAGCAACTTCAAGGACCGGGCCGAGCTGCGCCGCCGCAGGCTGGAGAGCGTCCCGCTGCCGTCGGCCGCACTGCGCAAGGGGACGAACGTGGTGGCCATCGAATTGCACCGGGCGCCCGTGCACCCCGGGTTCCGGGAACTGAAACGGCGGTGGATCGGCCGATGGGCGCGGGTGGGCCTCCACCGGGCCGAGGTCCACGCCGAGGGCTCGGCCGGCGTGCAACCGAACGTCGGACGCCCCGCCGGGTTCCACGTCTGGAACGTGCCCATCACCACCACGGTGTTCGACGTGGACTACGGCGACCCGAACGAGCCGCTGCGCCCGATCCGCGTGGTCGGCGCGCGCAACGGGTCCTTCTCCGGGCAGGTGGCGGTCGGGTGCGACCAGGAGATCAAGGGGCTGAAGGCCGAGGTGAGCGCCCTGAAGCGAACCGAGGGCGAGGGCAGCGTGGCACCGGACTCGATGGACGTCCGCTATCCGCTGCCCGCCGGGTCGGTCCGGCGGATGCAGTGGACCAACGTGTGCCATTTCGACGCCCTGTCCAGCCGGCCGCCCGGCGAGCTGCCCGTTCCGGCCAGGCGGACCGGTCGAGGCTACCGCGGCCCGAAGTTGAAGCCGGGCGTCACCCAGCCGATCTGGCTCCGGGTCCGGGTGCCCCGTGACGCCGAGCCGGGGACGTACGAGGGCACGCTGACGATCACGGCGGCCGGCCGGGATCCGGTGGCGGTGCCGGTCCGGCTCCGGGTGGCCGACTGGTCCCTGCCCGACCCCCGCGACTTCGTCACCCTGGTCGATTTCGTCCAGTCACCGGAGACGGTGGCGTACTACTACAAGGTCCCGCTGTGGTCGGACGAGCACTTCGAGCGGATCGCGGCGTCGCTGAGGCAACTCGGCCGGGTCGGCAACAAGACGATCTACATCCATCTGCTTGCGCGAACCAACCACGGCAACGCCCAGACGATGGTCCGCTGGACCCGCACGAAGGACGGGACGTGGCAACACGACTTCTCCATCGTGGACCGGTACCTGGACCTCTGTCTCGAACACGTGGGCAAGCCCCGGTACGTGATTTTCTACGTCTCGGACCGGTCGACCGGCGGCGGTTACTTCGGCCGCAAGGCGCGGACGTTCGGGCCGTTCGAAGTGACCGCCTTCGATCCGACCACGGGCAAGGCCGAGCTCCACCAGGGCCCGGGCTACGGTTCGAAGGAGATCCTGGGCTTCCTCAAGCCGGTGGCCGAGGGGATCCGCGAGCGGCTCAAGGAGCGCGGGCTGCTCGGCCGGTGGCACATCGGCTGCACGAGCGACGTCAAGCCGGCCAAGGCGGCGGTCCTCACGTGGAAAAAGCTCGCCCCGGAAGCGAAATGGGTCCACCAGGGCCACGGGCTCGACGGCCAGTACCACGGCGTTCCGGTGGGCTACAACACGACCGTGTGGAAGCCGAAGTGGGCGTGGGACCCGTCGAAGCGGCGCAGGTACGGCTGGCGCCAGCGGCCCGACGTGGCGTGGTTCAACCGCGACATCTGGCGCGCGGGCCTGGCCGCCCAGTCGCGCGTCAGCCGCATCATAGCCGAGAAGAACATCACAGGGCTTCAGGGCGGGTTCGGGCGAATGAGCGCCGACTTCTGGCCCTGCATCCCCGGCAAGGAGGGCACGGGGGCCTACTCCATCTCCGCCCGGTACGAGAAGAACTCGTGGAAGCAGTGCAACATCCGGATGCCCCCCTACCTGTCGCCGGGGCCGGACGGGGCCCGGAGCACGGCCCGCTTCGAGATGATCATCGAGGGGGTGCAGGAGTGCGAGGCCCGCATCTTCGTCGAGAAGGCGCTCCTCGACAAGGGCAAGCGCGCCCGGCTGGGCGACGAGCGGGCCGGGCGCCTGCAGGCCCTGCTCGACGAACGCACCCGGTTCCTCATCTGGAACATGTACCCCTTCGGGTGGCAGGACCGCTCGGCCCGTCTGTTCGACGCCGCGGCGGAAGTCGCCCGCGTCCTGGCGAAGTGACCCCGTCCCCCGGCGGTGTCACCGCGTCGGGTTCTGCCGCGAGGGGCGTCGTTTGCGACGGCCGCCTGATCCGAATCGGGCCGCACCTCCCCGGCCGTGCCCCCGTGCACCTTGGGTGCACGATCCTATTTCTTCAGCTTCTTCAGTGCGTCTTGTGATGCCTTGCGAAGTGTCTCGTCGGCGGCGCCGAGCCCGTTCTTCTCGATGACGGGCACGGCTTTCCTGGCCGCCGGGCCGATGGCGGCGAGCACCTTCACCGCCTGCGCCGCCCGGGCCGGGTAGTCCTGGATCTGCTTCGGGTCGAGCAGCCGGATCAGCAGATCGACGGCGGGGGCGGACTTCGCGCCGAACCCTTCGAGCACCGCCAGGCAGTGCTTGATGTAGTTGGCCTTGTCCTCCCTGCCGACGCCCTGCCAGCCGCCGTAGACCGTTTTCTCCAGCTTATCGACGATATTCGGCACGACGTTCTCGTGCACGGGGCCGATGGCGCCGATGGCGTCGACGAACTCGGTGGCCGCCGGCCTGTTCGCGTGCATCAGGGCGATCAAGCGGTCGATGTGGACGGCGCCGTGCTTGCCCATGCGGCCGGCGGTCCAGGCGGCGGCGCGGCGCACGAGGAAGCACTCGGCGTCTTTCTGCCACTCGGTATCGTTGAATCGCTCGGGGAGGTGCGGCACGCAGGCCTTCGCTGCGGGCCCGATCATGCCGCAGGCGCGGACGGCCTCGCGCCGGACGTCCGAGTACGTGTCGTCAAAGACGGCGATCAGCGCCTCGGCCACCTTTTCCACCTGGTCGGAGGGCTTCGCGTCTTTGAGGATCTGGCCGAGCGCGCGGGCTGCCGCGGCGCGGTTCCGCTCGAACTGGGTGCCTTCGAGCATGGGGAGGAGATTCGGCACGGCCGTCCTGGCGATCGGCCCGTACTTGCCGAGCACCTGGGCGGCGACGAACCGGTCGTTCTGCCGCTCGGATTCGAGGATGGGGAGGAGCCGCTTGATCACGGCGGGGCGGGCGTCCTCGGGGGCCTGGGAGAACACGCGGGCCGCCCGCAGTTGCCGGCCGCGGTTCCGGCTGCGGAGCTGTTTCGTCCAGTGGGAGAGCGGTCTGCCCTTGATCTTCGGGTCGTTCGTGTCCGCCCCCGCGGCCGGCTCGACCAGCAGGAGCGCGGCGGCAAGGCACGCCGCGCCCAGAATCACCCGACCTCTCATCATGCTGCTCCTTCTGTTGCGATTCGTTCTCTCCGCCGGCGTCACCTGGGCGGAATTGCGGTCGTCTCTTCCCAATGGTAGTTCAGCTTGGCGGCGATCAGGCGCCGGCCCCAGTCTGCGACGACGAAGTAGTTGTCCGTGGCCGACACGTACGCGCCACGGGTCATCGCGATGCCCTCATCGTCGAGGTTGCCGTACCGGCCCGCCCGGCAGATCAGGTTGCCGTTCGTGTCCAGAATGCCGATCGAGTGCCGGTACATTTCGGGGACGTAGGACCGCTTGTACCAGTCGAGCGCGGCCCGCATGTCCATGCAGGAGCAGTGGTAGGAGACGATGGGGGAGGCGCCTGCGTACATCCACTCGACCCCCTCGGCCCACACGTCGCCGTCCGGGCCGGTGTAGTTGCCGGCCTCGCCGCAGCGGTTCAGGTCCGGCGGGCGGTCCGGCGGCCCCTTGCCCTGGAGCGCGGGGTTTCGGACGACGAACCGGGTCTTGCCCGCCGGCGCCTTGATGTACGTGCCGGTGAACGGTGACCGGTTCCCGGCCACATAGGGCTTTCCGCCGAAGTTGCCGCCGCGGTCGCGGAGGAACGGCTTCCCCGCGATGTAGGGGAGGCGCCCGTTCGTGAAGTAGAGCAGGCCGTCTTCGTCGATCTGCACGCCGTTCGACCGGTAGCTGCCGACGACGATGGCTTCCCGGTCGGTCAGCTCGCCGGTCCACGAAAACGTCCGGATCACCCCGCCGATCAGGTCGATCCCCGGCCGCGGGCGGATGTACTCGATGATCTTCTGCGCCTCCTGGCGCTGGCGCTTCTTGAGCCATTGGACGAACTCGGCGCGCGAGAGGGAGCCGGGCACGTTGGAGCGCGGCGAGTACTTGTACATGTTCAGCACGGCGATGTCGCCCCGCATGTTGACGCCCATCCCCCACGAATAGTACTTGTCGTCGGTCGTGGGCATGTAGATCACACCCTGGTACCCGCCGCCCTGGACGCCGTAATCGTACGGGACCTCGGCGTAGCGCTTCCGCCGCCTGTTCGACGGGCCGACCTCGACCACGCGGTTCGGGTCGAGCCGGATCATGTACTTCTGGTCGCGGCCTTCCCGGTGCAGGTGCATGTAGCCGCGCTTGTCGAACGCGAGCTCCGACCGGTATGAGATGCGGGTCGCCGCCGGCCCGACCAGCTCGCCGGTCCGGAGGTCGAAGAGGAGCGTGTTGCAGTAGTAGGCCCGCTCGGTGACGGGGTCGCAGACGACGGGATACTTGATCCCGCCGGCCCATTCCATGTAGTTCTTCCCGGCCGCCTTTCGGACCTCCTTCTCGAAGTCGGAGATCAGCTTCAGCTCGTCGCCGGTGTCTTCATAGACCTGGAGCCACACCCCGCCCGTCGTGTGCACCTTCGCCGACAGGCCGTCGGTGTCTGCGAAACGGCGGGTGCCTCCGCCCGACGTCCGGCCGCTCACCCAGAGCCTCGGCCTGGGCGACCAGGAGTCGAGGGCCATGACCCGGGCGGCCAGGTTGTCCCAGTGCTGCTCCTCCTCGAGGTCGGGGAACGCCGAGAACCGGGTGATTCGCGACAGCATCTTCCGCTGTCGGGTCGTCCGGGACCGGTGCACCACGTACACCACTCCGGTCTTCTGGTGGATCTGGACGAGCGTCGGGCTCTTGACCTTGAGCGTCCGGAGATACTTCCCGTCGGGCGAGAATATCTGCACGCGGTTATTCAGCTTGTCGGTCACGTACACCCGGCCCTGCGGGTCGCAGGCCACGTCGAGCGGGTTGTTGAAATGCCTGTTGTCGGCCCCGACGCTGCCGAACTCCCCGACGATCACCTCGGCCTTCCTGTCGCCGTCCCACGTCCCGCTCATCAGCACGGGGGAGGCGGGAGCGCTGCCCCAAACGCCGGCTCCGTGCAGGCCGGTGACGTAGATCCGATCGCCGTCGGGCGACGCGGCGAGGTGCGGCGTGATGCTCATGTGGCCCCGGCTCCCCCCCTTCTGGCCGCCCGACTCGATCCACACCCGCCCGACCACGCCGTGGTACTCCGTCGTCCCGTCCGTGTTGAAGTAGTGCAGGACGTTCTGCGTGAGCCCGGACTCCCGGTTCGTCTGCCCGTGCCCGCTGGAGAGGATGTAGATGCGGCCGTCGACGACCGCGGGCCGGCAACGGCGCACGCCCTTGACGCCGACCGGCATCCAGTCCGCCCAGAGCCACATCCCGCTCTGAACGGCCGGGGCCTGGACCGCGTACTTGCCCGGCTCGTATTCGATCCGCCCCATCCCGCCCAGCTTCTCCGGCGGCAGCTTGCCCGACGGGGGGTAGAGCTCCTTGATGTACTTCGCGTCGTGGTCGTACTTGCGCCAGGAGATGTTCCCGCCGCCCTTCAGGAACACGTACACGCCGCCGGGGTCGGCGGCCAGGCCCCAGACGTAGCCGGGGAGCGCCTTCGGATGCGTCACGCCCAGCCGTTTGTGGAACTCGGGTTTCAGGCCGAGCGACACGCGGACGCTCAGCGTCTCGAAGCGCTTCGGGTAGCGCTCCAGGTCGTCCTTTCCGTCCCAGATGATCGTCTGCTTCAAGGCGTTCTTCCGGAACGGTTCCGGCGCGTTCCTCCCCAGCACCCCCGAGGCGAGATGCCGCACCACCCTGCCCTTCGCGTCGACGATCGCCACCGTCACGTCGCAGTACCCCTTGACCGCGAAGGTGATCTCGTACTTGTCCTTGCCGGCCACCTTCACGCTCGGCTTCTCGGTGAACTCGAACACGTCCTCCCGCTCGGTGCACGGCGGGGAGTACGGCTTCCACCACTCCTGCGCAGCCGCCGCTGCACAGGCCAAGGTCACGATCAACGCGGCAACGATCGTTTCGCTCGCTGCACGACTGCCCACTGCGCACCTCCGTTTCACTTCGCCGGCACGGTGAATTTCCTCGAGTCGAACGCCCAGATCGCCTGGTATGGCCCCTGCCAGACCATCGAGACGTCGCCGTACTCGCCCAGGCGACCGTATCCCTTGAGCGCCAACCTCTGCACGATTTTTCCGGCTTTCACGTCCACCTGCCACAGCTCGAACCGGTTGCCGTCCTGGATTCGCACCACCACGCACTCCTCGCTCCAGCTCGGCTCCACGCAGGCCTCGGGCGCGTCATACCCCGACTCCTTCACCTTCATCACCTGCTCCCCGCTGGCCGGGTCCATTCCGACCAGCTCCACCGACGTCGTCCCCATCTGGTACTTGATCCCGTAGACCTTGCCGTCCAGGAAGGTCATGGAACTCAGCACCAGGCCGGTGGCGGCCCTGTCGCCGGGTTCTTCGCCTCGCTCCTTCTCAAATTTCTTGATCCGGGCGTCCTGCTTCTTGCCGCCTTCGCGCCGGCGCCAGAGCATGTCCCCGCTCGCCAGGTCGAAGACCACGTTCTCGAGCACCGCGTAGTACGGCTTGAGCACAAACAGCCGCCCGCCGTCGATCCACATCCGATAGGCGGGGTCCTGCGACGGGTCCAGCTTGGACGCCGGCCGCGACCACCGGACCCGCCGCCTGGCCACGTCGACCACGTGGTAGGTGTTGCCGTCGGAGACCGCCACGTGCCCCTCGGCGAACGCCACCGGGTACGCCTCGACCGCTTCCGCCGCCGCCGGGTTGTCGCCCGTCCCCTCGAGCGAGAACATCGGATGCTTCCGGTTCGTCGTCAGACCCGGCAGCCCGAGCCGGCAGACGAGCCGGCCGGACCCGACCTTGCGGAACGAGACCTCCGCCGGGCTGCGCCGAAGCGTGAGCATCACGTCCTCGTGGAAGAAGGGGCCGGCGTAGAACTCGCCCGCCTCGGAGGCGTCCCACAGAATCTCGCCCGTCCGAGGCGAGATCGCCACCGTGCTGCCGCGGCCGCACAGGACCAGCACGTCGCCGCACAACTTCGCGGCGTGGATCTCGAAACCGGGCGACACCCGGAAGTGCCACCGCTTCTCCTTCTTCCCGGTCGCGTCCAGGTCCCGGCCCGGGCGGCAGTCCAGCGCGACCACGTCGTGGCGACCGTGCACCAGCGCCAGGCCCTCGTGGATCAGAACCTGCTCGAATCCGACCTCGTACCCGCCGCCGTCGGCCTTGCCGTGCAGCAGGATCTCGCGCGACAGCCACTCCTGCTCGTTCGTCTTCATGTTCCAGCACAGGACCGTGAACCGGTTCCCGTAGGCTCGGCGCTTCCGCCCGCCCACGAAGAGAAGGTGCCGCGTCCGTTCCACGTCACCGGTCTGGGGCAGGGCCAGGCGTACGGTGTCCGGATCGGGGTTCTTCACCTCCACCTGCTTCATCCGCGCGCCGGCGGCGAGGCCCGAGGGCGCCGGCGCCCTGGACAGGCCGCGCATTCCGTGCGGGACCAGCGTCTCGTCCAGGCCGCAGGCGCCGGCCAGGTCGGCCAGCCGCCACCGCATCGCCTGCTGCTCGACGGGCTTCATCCCGGCGGTCTTCGCCGCCAGCTCCCGGACCGTTGTCTTCGCCGCCTCGGATTCCGGCCAGCACCAGAGCAGCCGCTCGCCGACCCCCACGCTGCGGTCGCGCTGCAAGTCCGCCGCCGCCCGCTTCTCGTACTGCTGTCGCACGCCCCCGGGCGCCCGGGCGAGCAGTTCCCGAATCCGCTTCGCCACCAGCGTCCGGGCCTCGACCACATAGCTGGCGTCCGCGTTCGCCACGGACAGGAAGTAATCCCCCAGCGCCGCCCGTTCGAGGCGAAGTATCTGGCGCCCCTCCTGACGGTAGGGGGCGGGGATCTCGCCCAGGAGGTTCTCCAGGCCCTTCCGGGCCGTG
>JAWODX010000137.1:0-7710 GCA_046483085.1 Planctomycetota bacterium | reverse complement strand
GCGACCGGCTGGCCATGTAGCCGATCGGGGTGGCGTTGAAGAGGATCGTCCGGCCCTTGCCGAGCTCGTGGACGACGCCGATCGGGCTGTCGGCGACCTCGGTCCGGCCCATCTGGACGGTGCCGCGCTTCGGCTCGATGCGGTTCTCGACGTGGCCGGCGTCGAACCGTTTCCGGCCGCCGAAGTCGTTGCCCTTCCAGTCGCGATACCAGTTCAGGTCGTCGGTCGTGCAGAAGTAGTCGTCGCGGTCCAGCCGCTTGATCCCCAGCAGGTCGTCGAGGCATCCGACCTGGCGGTCGCGGCAGCGCTCGTCCATGCGGCCGGCGAAGCTGTCGGCGGCGAGCACGCCGCCGTTCCGCACGAACCGCTTCATCGCCGCCGCCTCGGTGTCGCTGATCGCCACCGACCGCGGCAGGATCAGCAGCTTGAAGTTTTCGTCCTCGAGCTTTCCGTTCTCGATCTGTTCGGCGGAGACAAAGACCGGGCGGAGGCCGAGGTCTTCGAGGATCGCGAACCATGCGTCGCGGACCGGGTAGATGGCGCCCGTCTTGTCCTGCCAGGCGGCGATTGAGCGCCAGCGGTTCGGGCAGCTCAGGGCGAAGTCCGCGTTCACGCTCGCGTGCGAGTAGTGGACGGCGACCGGCGAGTTCTGCTCGGTGCTCCGCTGCAGGAGCCGCGGCGCGCCGCTCCGCAGCTCGGCCAGCACCTCTCCGAACCCCGGCGTGCCGGGCAGCGGCTTCACGTTCTCGCTTTCGGTGTCGAACAGCGCGTTGCTCTGCCAGATGATCGTGCCGGCGTAGCCGCCGGCCTGGTAGAGGTAGGTCCACAGCCGGGCCTGGATCATCCCGGCCCGGTCGGGGGCCCAGAAGCTCGTCGAGAGGATGGGTACGCTCTGGTCGCGGCGGAGCGACCGCCACAGGTCGAGCGAGCAGCCGAAGTCGTACGCCTCGACCCAGTCGATCATCGGGCCGAGCTTCGAGAAGTCGTATCCGCCGAACACGCTGGGGCACTGCGTTCCGGCGATGCCGACGACCGCGCCGGGATGCGTCTCCTTGATGACCTCCGCCCCGCGTTCGAGCGTGCGGAGGAACGTATCGTTCTGGAACGTCCGGTGGTCGGCCCAGGGGGCGAAGTTCCAGTTCCCGGCGTCCCGCCGCTCGAGCATCTCCTGGCTGGTCAGCGGCCGGACCTCGTCCCAGGACTTGTACGACGTGCCCCACGCCTCGTTCAGCTCGTGGAACCCGCCGTATTCCTCTTTCAGCCATTCGCGCATGCGGGCCATGCAATGGTCGCAGAAGCAGAGGTCGCTGGCGAGGACGAAGCTGGTGACGCTCGGCTCGTCGCGGAGGTCGTAGAGGAGCGCGAGGTCGAGCGCGTCGTCCTCGTCGAGCACCTCCATCATCCGGCGGGTGTAGCCGTCCATCGCCTCGATGACGTCGGGGTTATTCAGACAGGGGACGCGGATGAACGTCTCGGGGTCGCCGGTCTCGTTGAATCTCCTGTACATCTCCCGGAACTTCGGCTTGGCGTCGCCCCACTGCCAGTAGATCGGCCGGAGCACGTTCATCACGTAGAACGCGAACTCGTTCTCCTTGAACGGATACGTGCCCTTTGTCTCCACGCCCTTGTACTTGAACTCGAGCCCGTAGGTGTCGAGCGATTCGAGATACGCCTCGTGATCGACCATGCTGGCCATCATCGTGCCGGCGTTGCAGCCGATGGCGCGGTACCGCTTGATCGCCTTCTTCGCCTTCTCCGGCGTGTCGTAGAACGGGTGAAAGAAGTTCCACATGTGCACGTAATAGTCGTCACGCGGCTCAGGTCGCATCAGATGCCTCCTTTTTCGCCAGGCCGGTCCACGATTCAGTCGTACAAGTCGTCGCCGGGCCGGCTTGGCCGAGGGCGTTCACCGCCCGGACGGTCAGCTCATTCATCTCGGCGGCGCTCCATCTATATGAATCGTCCTCGATCCGCCCCAGCGGGCCGAGGTCGTAAGCGACGGTGTTCGGGAGCTGCGAGCGCAGTTGGACGAGCACCGCGCCGCCGGGCATCGCGGTGAGGAACGGGCTCGTCTCGCCGACGGTCCACTCGATGTCGCCCCGCCGCGAGGTGTAATTCGGATACCACGGCATCTCGTTCATCCCGGGCCGGCGCCATTTGAGGTGGCCGCTGTAGCGGAAGACGTCGGCCCGGAAGAGCGGCTCGGCGGCGTCGGTGCAGTTGTTCCGCTCGGTGTACGAGATCTCGCGGCGGTACCAGCGGAGGTCGCGCTCGACCGTCGCCGGGCGCTCCTCGTATGTGTCGGCTTCCCAGACATAGTGCCGGCGGGTCACCGCGCTCCGCGTCGTGGCCAGGTCGATCGCGCTCATCGGGATGCCGTCGCCGGCGTGATAGAACCCGCCGAAGCCCTCGGTCCAGACCTTGGTCTCGCCGGTCTCCGGGTCGGGCTGCTGGTCCATCGGATCGACGACCGCCCACTTGCGGTGCACGGGCGACCAGAACTCGGTCACCAGGTGGTTGCCGCGGCAGACCACCCGGCCCGTCAGCCCGAGCGACGCGCCGAGCTGCACGAGCACGAACGCCAGCCCGCCGCAGTAGACGGGCATCCGCCGCTCGTGCCCGAGCTCGAGCATCGTGTGCGCGTCGTAGATGATCTTCGGGATCAGCTCGACCGACTTCTTCCGGTGCCCGCAGTAGTCGCCGACCCACGCCGCCAGCCGCAGCAGCCCGTCCCACGCGTCCTCCCCCGAGCCGAAGACCTCGTCAACGTCGAACGTCTCGCGCAGGAACGCGAGCTTGTCCGACGCGCGCTGATGGGCGAAGTGCCGGCCCGCGAGCACCGTCGGCGGCTTGTCGACCCGGACGACCGGCGGGTCGACGTCGGCGGCCGGCTCCAGCGTCGCGGCCAGCGTCACCCGCTTCAGGACCGGCGCCCGGCGCCGGTTCGGCGTCAGCGTCAGGCGGAACTGGGCGAACCGCGGGCCGGGCTCGCCGAGCTCGGCCTCCAGCGCCTCCGCCGCGTCCGCGGTCAGCAGCCGCCACCCCGTCCAGACCCCGGCCCGGTCGAGCCAGGGGCCGGTCCCGAGGCGCACCTCGACGTCCGCGCGCACGTTCGTCGTCACGTCGAGCGCTGTCACACGCCCCGCCGGCGGAACGGAACCGGCGTTGCCGTCGCGCACCTGCACCGGCGGCGAGGTGACGACGCCCTCGGATGCGAACTGCGTCCCGCTCAGCCGGATGCAGTATTCGCCGTCGATGAACCCGCCGAGGCCCAGGTGTTCGTCGTCCCACGTCACGCCCGCGTCGACGCTCCGCGCGCTCCGGTTCGGCAGCGGGCCCGGCGCGATGAACAGCCGCCAGACGAGCGAACCCGTCGCCCGCAGGATCAGCTCGTTCTCGCCCGTCCGGAGCGGAGCCGGGATCAGCCGCCAGTCGCTGTACCAGGGCGAGCAGTTCGACCGGGCGGGGACCGCGAACGGCTCGCCGTTCCACCTCCCCGCCAGCTTCCCCGAGCCGCGCCGCTTCGTCCCCGCCACGCAGAGCGTCACGTCCTTCATCGCCGGATCATCGACGACGAACGTCTTCCGCGCCCACGTCGTCGCGCTGATTTCCTCGAACGCCGTGTCGGCGTAGCCCATGAACTCCTCGACCACGTCGCCGTTCTCGTCCGCGATCACCCGGTGGTCGGCGAGCGACAGGCCGTCGGGCCGCCGGACGATCCCCGCGCTCCAGAACAGCTCCGCCAGCTCGTCCGACCCCTCCCATGTCATTGTCATCTTCATCTGAAAAAGGTGCCAGGCACCTTTTTAAAAGCCGCCGAGACGCCCCATGAGGCCGTTCTAAAAAGGTGCCAGGCACCCTTTTCGGCGATCACGTTTTCGCCTTCACCTCGATCTCGCGGCCGGTCTCGGCGCTCTCGAGCAGGGCCTCCATCATTTCCTGGACAAGCAGTCCATCGCGGAGCGGCGCCTCGCACTCGACGCCGTCGAGGATGCACTCGATGAAGTGGGCGGCGATGACCTCCCACGCGCTCCGGCCCTCGGGCAGGTCGACGGTCGTGTCCTGCGGCGCCCCGTCGACCGTCCGGTAAACCGTGAGCGGTCGGAGCCTGGCGCCCGCCTCGGTCCCGAACAACTCGATCTGGAATTCGCCCGCCTGGTGCGAGGCCCAGAAGCTCTCGATCTGCAGCCCGATCCCGCCGTCGAACCGCACGAACCCGCCGCCATAGTCGTCAGAGTCGTACTTCTCGTAGAACTCCTCCGGCGGGACGCGGAAGTGCCAGTAGCCCTTGCCGTGCGGGCCGAAATGCGCGCCGGCCACCCCGGTCACCGTCAGCGGCTGCGGCCGGCCCAGCAGCCACCAGGCCGCGTCCAGCGCGTGCACGCCCATATCGCGGAACGCCCCGCCGCCCTTCTCGATGAACCCGAGGCTCCAGTCGGGGATCCCGCTCCGCCGCACGCTCCGGGCGCGGGCGTAATACAGGTCGCCGAACTCGTTCCGCTCGCCCATCCGGCCCAGGTAGCGACAACTGGACCCGAACCGGGTGGAGAGCGACATCATGTGGACCAGCCCGGACGACTCGGCCGCCTCGACGAGCTCCCGCGCCGTCCGGTGCGTGTCCGCCAGCGGCTTCGTCACCAGCACGTGCTTGTCGTTCCGGATCGCCTCCATCGCGATCGGCACGTGCCACTGGTTCGGCGTCCCCACGAAGACCGCGTCGATCTCGTCGTCCCGGCACATCGCCCTGTAATCGGTGTACTGCTTGACCGGCCCCGGCAAGTCCTCGGCGAACTCCGCCATCCGGTCCTCGAGCAGGTCGCACAGCGCCACCACCCGCCCGCGAGGGTCCGCGACAAAGCCCCGACCGTTCGCCTTCCCGATCCCCATCCCGACGATCCCCACTCGCACCTCGTCCATGGCGCCTTCTGTTCCTCCAGAATGAACCGCGTGTCCCGAACCTGTCGCCCGGGCGCGTCCGGTGCCGTCGCCGGCGCCCGGCCGCCGAGCGTCCAACATCATAGCGGCTCCGGCCGCCAAGTCCAGCGCGCGCTTGCTTGCCGCGCCCCCCGCGATATCCTGTGGAGCATGCCCGACGCCCAGACAACCCGGTTGACCCGCCTCCGCGGGGGCGCCGTCGACCTGCTCCGCGACGCCGCCCGGACGAGCTGGGACCTGTTCAAGATCATGGTCCCGCTCCTCCTGCTGACCCGGGTGCTCGCGGAGCTCGGGGTGGTCGGGGCGTTGGGCGAGGCGCTCGGGCCGGTCATGCAGGTGGTCGGCCTGCCGGGCGAGCTGGGGCTGGTGTGGGCGACGGCGCTGGTCACGAACATCTACGGGGCGATGGCGGTGTTCGTCGAGGTCGCGCCCGACTCGATCACCGTCGCCCAGGTCACGGTGCTCTCGACGATGGTCCTGGTCGCGCACGCGCTGCCGGTCGAGGGGCGGATCTGCCAGAAGGCGGGGCCGCGGCTGCGGGCGATCGCCCTGCTCCGCATCGGCGGCGCGCTCCTGCTCGGGTTCCTCCTCCACCTGATCTACTCGAGCGCCGGCGCCCTCGACCAGCCGAGCACCGCGTTCTGGAACCCCGGCAAGACCGACGGGACGTGGCCGGCCTGGGCCGCGAGCCAGGCGCGGAACCTCGTCCTGATCTTCGCCATCATCCTCCTGCTCCTCTTGCTCATGCGCCTGCTGCGGTGGCTGGGCATCCGGGCGCTGCTCACCCGGCTGCTCGAGCCGGTGCTCCGGCTGCTGGGGATGAGCCGCGACGCGGCGCCGGTCACCATCATCGGCATGACCATGGGCCTGAGCTACGGGGGCGGGCTCATCATCCGCGAGGCGCGGTCCGGCCGACTGGGCGAACGCGACATCTTCTTCTCGCTGGCGCTGATGAGCCTCTGCCACAGCCTGATCGAGGACACACTGCTCCTGGCGGCGCTCGGCGCCCACCACTCCGGCATCCTCTGGGGCCGGCTCGGGTTCGCACTCGCCGCCGTGTTCCTCCTCGCCCGGGCGCTCCGGCGCCTCCCCGACGCGTTCTTCCGCCGCCACCTCTTCCGGAGCCGCCCGGCGCGATAGACACCGGAGGGCGTGAACGACGGCGTTGCTTTGCCACACCCCCCGGCAAAGCGTTGCCCCGGCACAACACACCGCAAGCGCTTGGTGAAACAGCCCTTACCGCTGTTCCGCTGGCGCCAGGCGCCCCAGGGCGTTCCTTTTCGGCAACATGCCGCCCCGGCTGCTGCGGGCCGCCGCGCGAGCCCGATTCGCCTAACCCCCTGCCCCCGAACCGGTAGCACGCGGCCGCCGAGAACAGGGGCGCTCCGGCACACGGTTTGCACCACTGAGGCGCGACGCTGTATCCGCGGCGGGTTCGCCCGCCCAAGAGGACGGCCATTGGTCCCCTCGGCCCGGGAGGGGCGGGCTCGGCTTCCGGGCCCGCGCCGGCCGGGGGGAGGTCTCTCGCTCAGAAAACTCGCCAGCCGCGTTCCGGCCATCGGCGCGCCCCGGCCCGGACACCCGGCCGGGGCGGACAAAGGGGGCTGCCCGGCATGCGCCTGTTCATCGTGATCGCCATGTGGCTCGTCGCCCTCGGTTTGATCGTCAGCCTCGCCGCGTCGTGACCGGGCGGGGCGCCGGACTCCCCGATCCCACACCCCGCGCCGGAGAGCGGTCCGCGCCCCGCCGCGCGCCCTCAGTCCTTGCCCGCCGCCGGCTTCCGCGCACCCGGGGCCAGGAGGTCAAGCAGCAGCCAGGCGACCCCGGCAAGCACCGGAATGAACGCCACGTCATCCACCACCCCGCCGACCGTCGCCAGCACACATCCGGCGTGAATCAGAATCGCTCCCGCGATCGCTCGCATCTTCGCTCCTCTCTACTTGTCGGCCAGGAGGTCCAACCAGACAGGCGCGAGCGGGTCGAACCTGGTATAGCAACTCTTTCAAAATCGTTTGCGTATTGAGAGCATGCTGAACTAAGTTGCTTCAGATTGCTGATACAAACAGCCATTCGGGCACATTCTTTGGCTCTGTATAAACTTCTGAATACGGTAAATGCAATAAATAAAATAAACAGGCATAGCAAGGCAGGTAAAATTTTCTTCTTAACAGTTCTACCTGTATTTTTCATCCGATAGCCTATGTGATTTTGTCAAATCGCTTTCAGCATGATATCTCTACCCCTATTATCCACCCCCACCCCCAAAATGTCAAATTTATTGCGCAAAACCACACTTTCCCCTGAATTTGTCCTGTCACCGGGACAATTGTAGATAACGCTTCTGAAAATGGAATGGCCCGAATGGATAGAAATGGTCCAAGGAATGCCAACCATTCCAAAATGCCGGCAAGAATGGTCTGAAAATGCTTGGAGTAAACGATGAAATACAAAAGATGGTAAAAACTCCCGCCATCAGTAAGTGGCACCAAAGACGCCTCCGTAAAACTCTTTACGCGTGAGAGAAGGGGTTTCGTTATCATCCCCTCGCTTTACGCGCGTAAGTAAAATCTTGGCGTCTTTCCCGCCACAATTAAGGCTTAATTCTGGAAGCGGTCGTTTAACAACGGCACCCTTCACCCCAATCCCCACCTGAGAGCCCTTTTAAAACAAATTATTGCCTGGCCTATACATTGGTATGCCTCGGCCATTAAGCGCGTAATAATCTGATCTCGATGTGACCCCGGCCTGCATCTATGGCAGCGCCGGCATTCGGCG
>JAWODX010000106.1:0-5270 GCA_046483085.1 Planctomycetota bacterium | reverse complement strand
CTCCGCCGATGGAGGCGGTTTTTTCCACCATGTACACCTTATATCCCGAATCGGCCAAATCAAGCGCGGACTGGATGCCTGCAATACCCCCGCCCACGACCATTACGGATCCGATTATCTGGTTGCCACGAGCACCACAATCGCGGACCTATCAACGTTTGAGGCCGTCTCCCAAGTAGCCCATCTGCCTGATACTTGATCATTTCACCCAATCCAGCGCGATGGTTCCGCATCCGAAATCCTGACACGAGCTCCCGCTTAGTTATTGTGTGCTTCGCTCTCTCGCTTTGGTAGACGCATCTAAGATTGAGGCCCATGACCCTTTCTAACCTATACGACCGAATCCTCGCAGCTCGATTGTCGAGTCGCACGGCTACTTTTTGGATCGGAGCATGTAGCTTGGTGGCGACGGCACTCGTGTTGGTGGCAATTTCCCGATATGGCCCGGGCCTAAGCCCCGACTCGACGAACTACGTTGCGGCTGCTCGGCATTTCAGGGCAGGCGAGGGATTCCGTGGGTACGACGGAACGCCGTTCGTCAAGTGGCCGCCTCTTTTACCGATGGCGCTAGCCGCGTTCGGCTTGGCTGGGAGCAACATAATCTGGGTTGGCGGCGTTCTCAACGCGGTGGCATACGGAGCGATTGTCTTTGTATCCGGGCGAATGTTGTACCGGTACTCGCGGGGCAGCGCTCCGGTGATTCTGGGGACGCTTTGCGTTACCTTCTCCCTGCCGCTTTTTAGGGTGTGCACAATGTTGTGGAGCGAGCCGCTCTTTATACTGCTGGTGCTGTTATCGCTCTGGCAACTGAACCGCTTCTGCCACCAGCCCAGTTCGGGGCGCCTAGTAAGATCAGCTTTGCTCGTGTCCGCCGCAACGTTGACCCGCTACACTGGGGTAACAATTGGCGCCACCGGCTGCGTGCTGATCCTCTTCCTTTTACGGGTTCCTCTTCGAAAACGGCTATCAGCATGCCTCCTGTTTGGCGCAATTGCAGCTGTGCCTCCGGCAATCTGGTTGGGCAGGAACTGGTTCGTCACAGGGACACTGGCGGGCAAGCGGGCGCCCTCTGCCGTCACGCTCATGCAGAACGTTTCGCGGTCAGGCAAGGAATTAGCTATCTTCTTTGTGCCGCGCAGGATTGTCTTCTCGGCCCGGTTCCCCGCGAGGGTCTTCTTCGTCGCGCTGGTGGGCACCGCCTTGGCGATGACTGTTTTTCTGTCGCGCCGGAGGAGCAATCGAAACACGAGTTGCGGGGGTACTTATGTGCTTTGCATCGCGACGTTCAGCATCATTTACTTGGCAATGCTTCTCGTTTCCGCGACGTTGACTGCGTTTGACGGGATCGACGAACGCCTTCTCAGCCCCCTGTATGTCCCGGGGGTATTTTTGGCGTTCCTTGCCTTCGACGAATTAGTGTTGGCGAGCCGAAATGACACCGGTGCAAATCATCAGTGTCTCAAGCCTGTGCTCCGACTCCTCGTAGTCCTGGCTGTGACGAGCGCGGTCCTTTGGAACGCCTTCGCAGCCGCCAGGCGGTCCGGGAGGGTGGCCGAAGCTGTCTCCAACGGTGCCGGAGGGTACAATTCGAGGAGCTGGCGAAAATCCGAGGCTATTGCCTCCCTTAGGTCGGGCTCTCCGTCGGCCAGAATGTACAGCAATCGCCCTGCGGCGCTGTATGTTCTGGCCGGGATTCCGGCGAGCAAGTCGCCTGCGAAGCGTTTCTATGCTTCGAAAAAAGGGACGGGCGTGACATCGACAAACCTGTTCGCGAGGTACCCAGGCTTAGATGGCTCATTACTGGTATGGTTTCATCCGAACTGGGGGGACTATCTGTTTACCGTCGAAGAGCTAAGTAACATGTGTACACTGACACCACACGCGAAATTCGAAGATGCCACCATATACAGAGTGCGCCGTAGTCAGCAGGCGCCCCGATCGTGATCGATCCGAACGCCCTCGTGTCCGTGAGCTCGTTCGGAACAGTCCGGCTTGGGACGAGCTGTTCCCCCTCTGCTCTATTGATCTGTCGTCGAACTGAGCGCTGATGTCTTCCTCGAAGTCATATTCCCGTAGCGTGCTCGTCTGTGGTGGGGCGGGGTATGTCGGGAGTCATGTGGTGCAGGCTCTGCTGAAGGCGGGGCATGTGCCCGTGGTGCTCGATGACCTGTCGACGGGCGATATCCGGTCCGTGCCCGAGGACGTGGAGGTCGTGATCGCGTCGATCGGCGACCGACACACACTGACCGACCTGCTGGAGACCCACGACATCGCGGGGGTGATCCACGTCTGCGCGAGCGGCTCGCTGGACGAGTCGGTCGACAACCCGGGCAAGTATTACGCGAACAACATTTCGAACGGCCTGGTCCTGCTGAAGGCGATGCTGAAGCACGGGATCGGCGATCTCGTGTTCTCGTCGTCGTGCGAGGTCTATGGGCGTCCGAGGCGCGTCCCGGTCAGCGAGTCGAGCAAGCTCAATCCGAACAGCCCGTATGGCCGGTCGCACGCGATGTTCGAGCAGATCCTCCAGGACGCGGGCCAGGCGTACGAGCTGCGATGGGTGACGCTTCGCTACTTCACCGCCGCCGGGGCGCTCGAGGGAGGGCATCTCGGCGAGAACGGGCCGTCCCAGATGGGCCTGATTCCGCTCGCGCTCCGCCTGGCCCTGGCGGCTCAGGAAGCAGAGGACTCGGCCGTCTGGCCCGGGACGCTTCGCGTCTACGGAGTCGACCATCCGACTCGCGACGGGACCTGCGTCCACGACTATCTGCACGTGTCCGATGTGGCGTCGGCGCACGTCCTGGCCCTCGAGCACCTCTGGGACGGGGGCGATTCGCTCGTGGCCAACCTCGGGAACAAGCGCGGCTACTCGGTGTTCGAGGTGCTCGACGCATGCAAGCGGGTGACCGGTGTCGAGGTGCCCTACGAGGTCGCGCCGCGCCGGCCGGCGGACGCGCCCCAGTTGACGGCCCGGGCTTCGAAGGCGCGACGCGTCCTGCGGTGGCGCCCGCAGCACTCCGATCTCGACACGATCATCCGCACGGCCTGGGACTGGCACCGGCGGTTCGGGAACGGCGGGGACAGGGCCGGAAGCCAGGAGGCCCGTTCCACGAAGCGATGATGCTGACCGATTTCTGCCCGGATGTCTCGCGAGTTGATATTTCAATCGGGGGCTGGCTGGTGTAACGCCGCCGTCCCGGCGGCTGGTCCGGGGGCGTCTCGCCCCCGAGGAGACAAACGGCGGGCAAGATGCCCGCCGAACAGCCGGCAGGATGCCGGCGGTACAAGATGAAGGGGGGCTCTCCTCAGACGGGAGGCGCAAAGTCAGCAGGAATCCCCCCCCATTCTGGTTATCGACTCGTGTCTCGCGGCCGAATTGCATGCTGGCCGCTTATTGTGTATCGTCTTGTGGGCGAACTGCCCCGTCGCTCGGCGGATGACCGCTCTGTTGCTCAATGCACGAGGGTGAATTTCGCACGGGCGGCCCGAGATCCGGGTTTCTCGGGTCGGTACATCCCTGACACATTTGTAGGAGAGTAGCGCGTTATGCCTCATTTGATTTCGCCTCACGGCGGCACGCTTGTCAATCTGCTGGCGGACGAAGACCGGGCGAAGGAGCTGAAGACCGCGGCCCGCGACAGCCTGTCGTGGCCGCTGACGCCCCGCCAGCTCTGCGACCTGGAACTCCTGATGAATGGCGGCTTCTCCCCGCTCGTCGGCTTCATGGGGAAGGCCGATTACGAGCGCGTCTGCTCCGAGATGCGCCTCACGGACGACACCCTCTGGCCGCTCCCGATCACGCTCGACGTCAGCGAGGAGCTTGCCGACGAGCTCGAGGAGGGCACGCCGCTGTTCCTGCGCGAGCCGGAGGGCGTGCCGCTCGCCGTGTTCCACGTCGAGGAGGTCTGGCGGCCGGACCTCGAGAAGGAGGCCGACGAGGTCTTCGGCACGACGAACACGGAACACCCCGCCGTCGACTACCTGCTGAACCAGACGAACCCGGTCTATGTCGGCGGGAAGATCGAGGGGCTCCAGCCGCCGCCGCACTATGACTTCCTGGAGTGCCGCCTGACGCCGGCGCGGCTCCGGCTGCGGTTCGCCGAGCTCGGCTGGCGCAAGGTCATCGCGTTCCAGACGCGCAACCCGATGCACCGGGCGCACTTCGAGCTCACCTACCGGGCCGCGCGCGAGAACAAGGCAAACCTGCTCGTCCATCCGGTCGTCGGGATGACCAAGCCGGGCGACGTCGACCACTTCACCCGCGTCCGCTGCTACCAGGCGATCCTCGACCGGTACCCGCGCAACACGGCGATGCTCAGCCTGCTGCCGCTGGCCATGCGGATGGGCGGCCCCCGCGAGGCGCTCTGGCACGCCATCGTCCGGAAGAACTACGGCTGCACGCACCTGATCGTCGGGCGCGATCACGCCGGCCCCGGGTCCGACTCCAACGGCGAGCCGTTCTACGGGCCGTATGAAGCGCAGGCGATGCTCGAAGAACACCAGAACGAGCTCGGCGTCGAGATGGTGCCGTTCAAGCTGATGGTCTATCTGGACGAGGAGGACGCGTACGTCCCGGCAGACGAGGTGCCCGAGGGCGTCGAGGCGAAGTCGCTGTCCGGGACCGAGCTCCGTGCCCGCCTGAACGAGGGCCGC
The DNA here is from genome assembly GCA_046483085.1 of Planctomycetota bacterium. Classification (GTDB taxonomy): domain Bacteria; phylum Planctomycetota; class PUPC01; order PUPC01; family PUPC01; genus JAWODX01. Next base: position 617 of record JAWODX010000106.1, on the reverse strand, counting down.
GAGATCCCCGAGTGGTTCTCGTTCCCGGAGGTCATCGCCGAGCTGCGGCGGACGTATCCGCCGAGGAGCAAGCAGGGCTTCACGGTCTTCTTCACCGGGCTGCCCAGCTCGGGCAAGTCGACGCTGGCGAACGTGCTGCTCGCCAAGCTCATGGAGATCGGCGGCCGGCCGCTGACGCTCCTCGACGGCGACATCGTCCGCACGCACCTCTCGTCGGAGCTCGGCTTCTCGAAGAAGGACCGCGATATTAACATCCGCCGCATCGGGTTTGTCGCATCGGAGATCACCAAGAACGGCGGCATCGCCCTCTGCGCCCCGATCGCCCCCTACGAGAGCGTGCGCAAGCAGGTCCGCGAGATGGTCGAGGCCGGCGGCGGGTTCATCCTCGTGCACGTGTCCACGCCGCTGGAGGTCTGCGAGGAGCGCGACCGGAAGGGGCTGTACGCGAAGGCCCGGGCGGGCATCATCGAGGAGTTCACCGGGATCTCCGATCCGTACGAGGAGCCGGAGGACGCCGACCTCGCCATCGACACGAGCGACATGCGGCCCGAGGAGTGCGTGCAGGACGTCATTCTTTTCCTCGAGAAGGAAGGCTACGTCGGCTCGGACGGCCGGGG
>JAWODX010000089.1:0-9565 GCA_046483085.1 Planctomycetota bacterium | reverse complement strand
TTCAACATTGGGACACCCCGATTGAGTGAAGAAGATCGTAGAGTCGGCGCTGGTCGTCGTGCATCTGGAGCAGCATCGGGCGTGGTTGTGGGTCGTCGGGCAGGCGGAACGTCATCTCGTGCATGATCCGGGTCAATTCCGCGGCGCCTCGAGGACTGATCGGGACCCGGCCGAGGTCCAGGCGGCGTTCCAACTCCTCATGGATGGTGCCGACCTTCAACGCGACGAGAACATGGGCTTCGATGTGCCGACGGCGGCGGGACACCCAAATCGGTAATGCGCTCCTTGGGAAATAAGGACTTACGACGGAAATTCAGAGAGGCGTTGAACTCAGGTGACCGTGCCTGCGCGTGTGGATGCTGCGCCTCTGGAGCGCGGCCTGGGTCCATCCAACGGCCCGGCTCTACCACAACCAGCATTCCGAGCGCCGAAGCAAAAAACGTTGGCCGGAAATCCCAGGTGGGAATTTGACATGACGTTTTTCCTGAGTTCAACATTGGGACACCCCGATTGAGTGAAGAAGATCGTAGAGTCGGCGCTGGTCGTCGTGCATCTGGAGCAGCATCGGGCGTGGTTGTGGGTCGTCGGGCAGGCGGAACGTCGTCTCGTGCATGATCCGGGTCAATTCCGCGGCGCGTCGAGGACTGATCGGGACCCGGCCGAGGTCCAGGCGGCGTTCCAACTCCTCATGGATGGTGCCGACCTTCAACGCGACGAGAACATGGGCTTCGATGTGCCGACGGCGGCGGGACACCCAAATCGGGATGCGCTCCTTGGGAAATAAGGACTTACGACGGAAATTCAGAGAGGCGTTGAACTCAGGAGGAAGGGTACGAAGAGTGAGCAAGAGAACCTGGACGCAGATTGACGCAGATTTCGCAGATTTGCCTGACCACGAAGACGAGCCAATGGACGCTGACGGACACTGAGCCGGCTGATGGCCGGCGAAGCCGGCCCGATCAGTGCTCCTCAGTGTAGTTCAGTGTCTGATTTCTTCTCCGTGTGCTCCGTGTCTCCGTGGTGTGCCCTGCCCCGTGGTTGCCGGTCGAGCGCCCGGGCGCCGATGTCGCGGCGGTAATGAGCGTCCTGAAAGTGGATGCTGTCGACCGCCTCGTAGGCGCGGGCGATGGCGGCGGGGAGGTCGTCGCCCATGGCGGTGACGCCGAGCACGCGGCCGCCGGCCGTGACGAGCTGCCCGTCGGCCTCGGCGGTCCCGGCGTGGAAAACCTTGACGTCGCCGAGCGCCTCGGCGTCGTCGATCCCCTCGATCGCGTAGCCCTTCTTGTAGTCGGTCGGATAGCCGCCGGACGCCATGACGACGCAGACGGCGGGCCGGTCGTCCCACTCGATCTCCTGCTCGTCGAGGGTGCCGTCGATGGTGCTGAGCAGGACGGGGAGGAGGTCGGACTTGAGCCGCATGAGCACGGGCTGGGCCTCGGGGTCGCCGAACCGGACGTTGAACTCGAGGACGCGCGGGTCGTCGTTCTCGATCATCAGGCCGGCGTAGAGGACGCCGCGGTACGGCTTGCCCTCGACGTTCATGGCGTGGACGGTCTGGATGAGGATGTCGTGCTCGATCTTGTCGTAGATGGGCTCGGAGACGACGGGCGCGGGCGAGTAGGCGCCCATGCCGCCGGTGTTCGGGCCCTGGTCGAAGTCGAACGCCCGCTTGTGGTCCTGGGAGGTGGGCATGGTGGCGATGGTCCTGCCGTCGGTGAAGGCGAGGATGGAGGCCTCTTCGCCGGCGAGGAACTCGTCGATGACGACGCGGCCGCCGGCGGTCCCGAACCGGCCGTCGATGATCATGGCGTCGATCCACCGGTCGGCCTCGTCGCGGCTCTGGCAGATGATGACCCCCTTGCCGGCGGCGAGCCCGTCGGCCTTGACGACGATGGGCGGCTTCAGCGAACGGACGTAGTCCTTGGCGGCCTCGGCGTGGTCGAACGTCCCGTACTCGCCGGTCGGGACGCCGTGCTTGCGCATGACGTCCTTGGCGAACGCCTTGCTGCCTTCGAGCTGTGCGGCGTCGCGGGTGGGGCCGAACGCCTGGATCCCGGCGGCTCGGCAGCGGTCCACGAGCCCGCCGACGAGCGGCGCCTCGGGGCCGACGACGACGAGGTCGATCGGCTCGCGCTTGACGAACTTGAGCAGCACGGCGACGTCGTCGGCGTCGATGTCGACCAGCTCGGCGTGTTGGGCGATCCCGGCGTTGCCCGGCGCCGCGTAGAGCTTGTCGCACAGCGGCGACTGCGCGATCTTCCAGGCCAGCACGTGCTCGCGCCCGCCCGACCCGACCAGTAGAATATTCATCGGCACTCCCTTCCGTAGTGGTCAGTCAGCAGTGATAGTGACAAGTGATAAGTCATAAGTGATAAGTGGTAAGTGATAAGTCATAAGTTATAAGTTATAAGTCATAAGTCATAAGTGATAAGGAGCTCTGACAAAACGGTGGGGCAGACATTCCTGTCTGCCGCGCAGCAGGCAAGAGTGCCTGCTCCACCGAGGTTCTGTTAGACCCTCTAAGTCACAAGTGGCAAGTGACAGGCGATGGGCCGTTGTTCCGGCGCCCGGTCCAGCCATAGTGAGCCACCGTGGCCAGCCACCAAATGACTAAGAGACTATCTCAAAACCGTGGCACGGCCTTCCAGGCCGTGGATATTCACGGGCAGGATGCCCGTGCCACGAATGACGAGTGACCAATGCCCAATGACTACTCGCCGCCGTCCGCCGTTCTACTGTGTTCCGAGCCGGATGCCCTTGAAGCAGAAGTGGGGGACGCTGAGCGAGCCCTTCATCTCGGGCGTGTCGCCGATGGCGTCGATCCCGTCCTTGAGCAGTTCGTAGGCGTTCCCGGCGATCATGCAGTTCTTGATGCGGCCGGCCAGCCGGCCGTTCTCGATGAGGAACCCGAGCTCGACGTTGACGGAGAACTCGCCGGCGAGGGTGTTGCTCATGCCGCCGCCGAGGACGCTGTCCACGAGGATCCCGCGCTCGATCCCGGCCAGCATGTCGTCATACGAGCTCTCGCCCGGCGCGACGAGGGTGTTGTTGTGGCCGGGCCGAGGCTGCGAGCCGTAGCTCCGAAGCCCGTTCCCCGTCGCCCGCTCGCCCAGCATCCCCGCCGTCTGCAGGTCGAACAGGTAACCGCAGAGCACCCCGTTCTCGAACAGCGCCGTCCGGCCGGAGACGAGCCCCTCGGTGTCGTGCGGGGCGCTCGAGGCGCCGTACTCGGTGAGGGCGTCGTCGGTGATCGTGACGCGCTCGTCGAGGATCTGCTCGCCGACGCGATCGGTGAGCGGGGAGGCGCCCTTCTGGACCATCTTGCCGTTCACCCCCTGGGCGGTGGAGAGGAGGAGGGTGGCCATGGCGTCGGGGCTGAAGATGGCCGGATACGTGCCGGTCGACACGGCGGCGGTCTCCTTGGCGAGCTCGAGGTCGCGGTTGATCTTGTCGACGAGCGGCGCGGCGTCGGCGATGAGGTTCGCCCGGGACCGCCGGTCGCCGGCCCAGAGAAAGCCGTCGTCGTCGACCGACAGGGCGGTCAGCGAGACGGAGGACGTGGTGGCGGTGTAGCCCACATCGAGCCCCCGGGTGTTGGCCACCCGTTCTTCGCTGACCGAGGCGTTGACGGAGCCGGAGCACTGGACGTCGGGGTGTTCGACCCGGATGGCGTCGATGGCCTGGTGGCCGAGGTCGGCCATCTCGCGGGTGTCGAGCTGCGGGACTTTCTCGTCGTAGACGTTGACGTCCGCAGATTCACAGCTCTCGGGGAACTCGAACCTGGCGTCCTGGCCGAACCGGGCGCTCTCCAGGGCGTTGTCGACGAGTTCGTCGAGCCGGCTGAGGTCGGACGTGCTGGAGAAGCCGATCCGGCCGCCGTCGACGACGCGGAGCCCGACCCCGCGCCCGGACTTGGTCGCGATGTACTTGAGCTTGTTGTTCTCGAACTCGACGGGCCGGCTCTCCGCCGATTCGTAGTAGACTTCGGCGGCGTCGGCCCGGGCCCCGGCCCGGCCCAGAATCGTATCGAACAGTTCGTTCACGTCCATCACTGGCCCCCGACCACGACGTTCTTGATTCGGACGCTCGGCCCGCCGTCTCCGACGCGGAGCGGCATCTGGCCGCCCTTGCCGCAACCGCCCAGGCCGCCGTACATCTGGAAGTCGTCCCCGATCCTCTCGATGTCCTGCAGCGTCTGGAACACGTTGCCGGTGAGCACCACGTCGCGAAGCTTCTTGCCCAGTTTGCCGTCCTTGATCTCGTATCCTTCTTCGGCGGAAAAGGTGAACATCTCCATGTCCGTCTGGCCGCCGATGGCGCCGATCGCATAGATGCCGTCGTCGACCCCGGCCAGCAGCTCCTCGAACGAATGCTCGCGCGGCTCCATGTAGGTGTTCGACATGCGGACGATGGGCGCGAAGCTGTAGTTGAGGCAGCGGGCGTTGCCGGTCGGCGCCTCGTCCATCATCCGGGCGGTCTCGCGCGAGTGCAGGCGGCTTTTGAGCACGCCGTCGCGGATGAGGTGCGTCTTGTCGCCGGCGACGGCCTCGGCGTCGTAGGCGTAGTACCCCGCCTCGCCGGGCATGCGCGGGTGGTCGCAGATGGAGAGGGCGTCCGGGCCGAACCGCCGGCCGAGCTCCATGATCTTGCGCAGGCGGTCATTCTCGTAGACGAAGTCGGCCTCGCTGAGATGGCCGAACGCCTCGTGGATGAAGACACCGCAGAGCTTGGGGTCGAGGACGACGGTGTGCGGTCCGGCGTCGGGCCGGTCGGCGGTAAGCAGGTCGGTCGCCCGCTGGACGACGGCCTCGCAGACGTCCTCGCGGTCGACGACGATCTGGTAGCCGCGCACGTCGCCCACGCTGTCGTACGCCCGCTGGATGTTCGTCCCGTCCTTGGCCACGGCCATGACCATGGTGCCGGCGAAACACGTCTCCTGGTGCAGCTCGGCCCCGTCGCTGGTCACCAGGTATTCGTCGACCGTCGAGTCGCGGTAGAGCACCGTCGAGGTCTGGATCTTCGGCGCGGAGAGGATGATGTCGTTGTACCGCTCGCAGAGCGCCTGCTTGTCTTCGAGCGGGACGTCGCGCGGGTCGACCTCGGGCTCGGCGACGACACTGTCCGTCTTCGGCTCGACGGGCGCGAGCCCGGGCGATTCGCGCTCGACCAGCCGGGCCTGTTCACACGTGGCCCGGACGAAGTCCGGCAGGTCGGCGACCTCGTTGAACGACGAGAAGCCCCAGCCGCCCTGGACCATGGCCCGGACACTGCCGCCCAGCCGCGTGCGCCGCCCGATGTTCTCCAGCTCCTTGCCCGTGTAGTGGACGCTGCTGGCGCTGGCCCGTTGCACGCGGACCTCGATGTAGTCGGCCCGGCCCGCCGCCATCGCCTCGCGGATCTCGTCGATCATCTAGAACTCCATTTTCGCCAGTGCCCGGGAGCCGAGCCAGAGCGGGATGCCGAACGCCGCCGCCGTCAACACGACCAGCAGCGCCAGCCCCCCGGCCACCGACCACAGCAGGGCCGAGTACGAGATGGCCCCGATGCGCCAGAGGTGAATGGGAACGGCCTCGGCGATCACCACGGCGAACACGTAGATGAGGCTCAGGATCAGGTTCAGCGTGCCGCCGAATCCCGACACGATCTTCGCCGGGCTCGTCTCGCTCAGGTTCGGATACAGCGTACTCAGCCCGACGGCCATGCCCGACAGGCCCAGCGAGATCATAGCAACCGTGACCACGTGGAGCAAGGTCAGCCACAGCGGCTCGGCGAGAATCAGGTCCGACGTGATCATCAGCGCCTCGGTGATGACGAGCGAGGCGAGGAACGCGAAGAGGAACTTGCTCCACAAGACCGAGACCCGCTTGACCGGCATGAGGCCGACGATCCAGAACCGCCGGCCCTCCAGGCTGAACATGGGGAAGACGAACCGCGTGGTGAGCGTGGCGAGCACCAGGCAGATGGAGCCGAGGTTGAGGAACGTAGTCAGGTTGCGCCACTTCGGCAGGTCGGACGGATACCGCATGTTGCGGAGGTTCAGGATGTACAGGCCGAGCAGGCCGAACAGCACCCCGCACTGTGTCCACTGCACCGGGTCGCGGAGGAACGTCCGGACGTCCTTGCCCAGCAGGTGCCAGAGCGGGCCGCCCGGCCGACGGCGCGGCCACGGGAACCGAAAACGGTGCGCCCGCGTGCGCGACGACGCCGACTGCGCCCGGTTCCACGCCCGGTCGTACGTCCACGTCGCGAACCCCGCCGCCACCAGGCAGAGGAACAGCGAATTGCTGACCAGCAGGCCGAAGTAATACAGCGCGTCCGTCGCCGTGCCCGACCCCGGCGAGCCGGCACAGATCGCGAGACCGCGCGACACCCACGCACTCGGCCAGTACGCGCTGTGAGAGAAGTGGATTCGGCGCAGCAGCGCCCCCGCCTTGAACACGTTCTCCTCGTCCCGCGTCATCCCCGCGATGTACGGGCCCGCCACCAGGGCGCCGATCGCCAGGGTGATCGCCGCCACGATGAGCAGCCGGCGCAGCCACGGCCGCAGCAGCGTCGACAGCACCATCGCCAACAGCGACCCGACGCTCGCCGGGATCAGCACAAAGCTGAAGAAGAACACGAACATCGCCGGGTAGTAGTACCACGGCGCCAGCTTGTGCATCCCGTACGCCAGCATGATCGGCAGGCCCAGCAGGACGAACGCCCACGAGCTGAAGGCGAGCGACTCGACGAACTTGTACAGGAAGACCGTCCACGGCCGCACCGGGCACGACCGGAGGAACCGCGCCTCCTTCGACCGGAACAGCGCCGTGTACGCGATCACCGCGTTGCTGAACACGAGCATCGCCATCAGGATGAAAAAGAGCAGCGAGACCAGCAGGTCCGTGATCGAGCTCTCCTCGAGCAGCCGAACCACCCAGTGGAAACCGTAGTAGGCGAACAGGTACAGGCCGACCCAGATCACCCCCCCGAGGACCACGATGGAGACGAGCTTGAGCCGCGAGTGATCGCGCACCGTGCGCAGCACGTTCCACACGATCCGGCTCCGCACCCTCGCCAGTGGCAGGATCCCGTCCACCGCGTCTCCGTTCACCTCTCCAGCCGCTCCAACACCGCGTCGATCCCCGGCATCGCCGCCAGCGCCGAGGGCAGGTCCGCCAGCTCCGCGTCCTCCGTCGATGCTCCTTCGCAATACGGGAGCGGGCCGAGCACGGGCACGCCCGAGCGCGCCGCGATCTCCGCCGGGTTCGTCTCTTCCGCCAGGCCGCCCGGGCGACCCACCGTCCTGTTCAGCACGACCGCCGCCACCTCGAGCCCCCGCGCCCGCGCGCAGTCGACCGTGAGCAGCGAGTGGTTGATCGTGCCCAGGCCCGCCCGGGCCACGATCAGCACCGGCGCGCCCAGGCCGACCGCCACGTCGGCGAGCAGCGAGCCCGGCGTCACCGGGACGAGCAGCCCGCCGATCCCCTCGACGATCAGGCACTCGTGCCGCTCGCACAGCTCGCCCAGCGCCGCCCACACCGGCTCCAGTGAGAGCGACCGGTTCTCCAGCCTCGCCGCCACGGTCGGCGCCAGCGGATGCCGCAGCCGCACCGGGCAGACCCGGTCGTGCCGGTCGTCCGCCCCGGCCGCCCGGGCGAGGCAGGCGCCGTCGGCCGCGACGAGATCGCCCCCGGCCGGCTCGCAGCCGGTCGCGAACGGCTTCATCACCCCGACGTCGCGACCGCGGTCGCGCAGCAGCCAGGCCAGCGCCGAGGCGACCAGCGTCTTGCCCACCTCGGTGTCGGTCCCGGTCACGAAAAGCGTCGGGATCGTGGCTCGTCTGTTCATCGCAGTCGATCGTCCGCCGCGCAAAAATATCAGGAACCGCGAGGGCCGTCAAGCACACTCGGCGGCGGGCCGCCTCTCGATGCCTCCGCACCCTTGCCCGGATGCGGCCGGGCAGGTAGAATCTCCTGACGCGGGGGAAGGAGACGACGATGAAGGCGATGGTGCTGGACGAGATCGCGGAGATCACGACGAATCCGCTGGAGCTCCGTGAGGTGCCGGACCCCGAGCCCGGGCCGGGCGAGGTCCGCATCAAGGTCCGATGCTGCGCGATCTGCCGGACCGACCTGCACGTGATCGAGGGCGACCTGCCGAAGGCCACCCTGCCGATCATCCCCGGCCACCAGGTCGTCGGCACGGTCGACCGCCTGGGCGAGGGCTGCTCGCGGCTGGCGGCCGGCGAGCGCGTGGGCATCGCCTGGCTGCGCCACACCTGCGGCGAGTGCCGGTTCTGCCGGCGCGGGCGCGAGAACCTCTGCGAGCAGCAGCGGTTCACCGGCTACCACGAGAACGGCGGCTACGCCGAGTACGCCACCGTGCCGGAGGCCTTCGCCTACCGGATCCCCGACGCGTTCGGCGACGCGGAGGCCACGCCGCTGCTCTGCGCCGGGATCATCGGCTACGCGGCGCTGCGCCGGAGCAAGCTGCCCGACGGCGGGACGCTCGCCATCTACGGCTTCGGCTCCAGCGCCCACATCGTCATCCAGCTCGCCCAGGGCCGCGGCTCCGACGTCTACGTGGTGACCCGCGGCGAGGGGCACCGCCGGCTCGCCCGCGAGATGGGCGCCGCGTGGGTCGGAGAGAACGCCGACGACATGCCGGTGAAGGTCGACAGTGCGATCATCTTCGCACCGGCCGGCGAGCTCGTACCGCCCGCCCTCGCCCACCTGGAGAAGGGCGGCACGCTCTCGCTCGCCGGGATCTACATGACGCCGATCCCCGAGCTCGATTACGAGAAGTACGTGTTCTACGAACGCGACATCCACTCGACGACGGCGAACACCCGCGAGGACGGCCGCAACCTGCTCCGCGAGGCGGCCGAGATCCCCGTTCGCCCCCACGTGACCACCTACCGGCTCGACGAGGCGAACCGGGCGCTGAACGACCTCGAGGCCGACCGGATCAACGGCACCGGCGTCCTGATCGTCGCGGGCGAGGACGAGGGAGGATGACGCCCCCGATTCGGAAGGCGATGATATGAAGAGACTGGTTCTGACAGGCCTGATCGCGCTCGCCCTGGCCGGCTGCTCGGCGCTCCGCGGCGGCCGGCCTGCTTCCGCGCTGGTCGAGGACTGCGCCGAACGGACCCGGCCCGTGGACCGGGCGCAGATCGGGATGGCCATCGAGCGGGGCGGGTCGGAGGAGCAGGCGGCGCAGATGGCCCTCACCCTGTGGATGCACGCCGCGGCGGGCCGGTACCGGGCGAAGGTCGAGATCACCGCCGCGACGGGCGCCGCCTCGGAACTGGTGGGGACGGAACTCCATCTCATCCTCGGTCCGGACGGCGCCGTCACCTGGCGGGTGAGGGAAGAGGAGGTGCTGACCGCGTCGCGCGACGCCGACCAGAGAACGACCCCGGGCGAGCCGATGCTGCTGAGGGACCTGGGGCCGCTGGTCCTGTTTGCCGACGCCGCGTTCGGCTATCCCCATCTGCTGCGCGAGACGCGGCTGGTCCGATCGGGGTCGCCGCTCGCCGCCGCCGACAAGCTGCTCTGGATGCAGGTCGGGAAGCGCCCCG
>JAWODX010000060.1:0-7292 GCA_046483085.1 Planctomycetota bacterium | reverse complement strand
CCTCACCCGCCCGCTCGCCTGGGATGTCCTCAAGCGCTCGCTGAAAAGCGGGCAGATCAAGATCGAATCCATGCGCGAGGCGTTCGGGGCGCTGACCACGCGGACGCTGAACCCCGAGCCCATCCCGCTCGACGTGAAGGTCGTGCTCATCGGCGACCCGCTGATCTACTACCTGCTCTACAACCTGGACGAGGATTTCCGCGAGCTGTTCAAGGTGAAGGCGGATTTCGCCGTGCAGATGGACTGGACCGACGAGACGGCGGCGACGTACGCACGGTTCGTCGGGCAGATCTGCCGCGAGGAGGGCCTGCCCCACTTCGACCCGTCCGGCGTGGTCAAGATCGTCGAGCACGGCGCCCGCATGGTCGCCGACAGCCGCAAGCTCGCCACCAAGTTCGGCGAGGTCGTCGACCTCATCCGCGAGGCCTGCTACTGGGCGAAACAGAACGACCACGAGCTCGTCCAGGGCTCCGACGTCCGCCAGGCGATCGACGAGAAGATCCATCGCTCGAACCGGATCGAGGAGCGCGTCCGCGAGATGATCACCGACGGCACGCTGCTCGTCGACACCGAGGGAGCGACCGTCGGCCAGGTCAACGGGCTGTCGATCCTGCCGCTCGGCGACTACGAGTTCGGCAAGCCGACGCGGATCACCGCCCGGACCCACGTGGGCAGCGCCGGGGTGGTCAACATCGAGCGCGAGGCGAAGCTCGGCGGCAAGGTCCACAACAAGGGTATGCTGATCCTCGGCGGCTACCTCGGCGGCAAGTACGCGACCGACGTCCCGCTCGCCCTCTCGGCCAGCCTCACGTTCGAACAGAGCTACGCCGAGGTCGAGGGCGACAGCGCCTCGTCGGCGGAACTGTACGCCCTGCTCTCCAGCCTCGCCGGCCTCCCGGTTCGCCAGGACCTCGCCGTCACCGGCTCCGTCAACCAGCAGGGCGAGATCCAGGCCATCGGCGGCGTCAACCGCAAGATCGAGGGCTTCTTCGACATCTGCAGCGAGAAGGGCCTGACTGGCGACCAGGGCGTCCTCATCCCCCGCAGCAATGTCAAGCACCTGATGCTGCGCGAGGACGTCGTCGACGCCGTCCGCGACGGCAAGTTCCACGTCTACCCGGTCAACACGGTCGACGAGGGCATCGCCCTGCTCACCGGGAAAGACGCGGGCGACCGACAAGAGGACGGGACCTATCCCGAGGGCACGGTGAACGCAGCGGTCGAGCAGAACCTCAAGCAGCTCGCCGGCAAGGTCAAGGACTTCACCCAGAAGCGCCTTCCCGCCGGGAGCGGCGGCGGCGAAGACGAGGACTGAGCCCGGCGGCCGGGGTACGACCATTATGAAGCTGACATTCCTCGGCACCCGCGGCTACGTCGAAACAAGCACACGGCGCCACCGCCGCCACAGCTCACTGCTCGTCTCGTACCGGCATGCCGCCGTGATGGTCGACTGCGGCGACGACTGGCTCGGCCGGGTCGGCCCGATCCGCCCCGACGCCATCGTCATCACCCACGCCCATCCCGACCACGCCGGCGGCCTGGCCGACGGCGCCCCGTGTCCTGTCTATGCGACCGATGCCGCGTGGGACGACCTGGCCGACGCCCCGATCGACGAGCGCCACAACGTGGAGCCACGCCGGCCGGTCGACATATGCGGCGTCACGTTCGAGGGGTTCTCCGAGGAGCATTCCACCCGCTGCCCCGCCGTCAGCTATCGGATCGCTGCCGGCCGGGTTACCATCCACTACGCGCCCGACGTCGCCTACATCCACGAGCGCAGCGAAGCGCTGCGCGGCTGCCGCCTGTACGTCGGCGACGGGGCGACGCTCGCCCGGCCCATGATCCGCAAGCAGGGCGACCACCTCATCGGGCATGCGCCCGTTCGCACCCAGCTTACCTGGTGCCGGAAGGAGGCCGTACCGCGCGCCATCTTCACCCACTGCGGATCGGAGATCGTCGGCGGGGACGAACGGACGATCGGCGCCCGCCTCCGCCGATGGGCGCGCGAACGAGACGTCGAGGCGTCGCTGGCTCATGACGGGATGGAGCTCGTTCTCCGGTGAGCGGGCCGGACCCGGGCGATCGGACCGGCCGCGCCGGGACCGGGCCGCCGCCCGCCTGCGCAGAATCCCGCCGATCACTCCTCGATCGAGATCGCGTCAGTCGGGCAGTCCTCCGCCGCGTCCTCGACCGCGTCTTCCAGCTCCGGGGGCACCTCGTCGACCTTCACCGTCGCTGTCTCCTCGCCCACCTCGAACACCTCGGGGCAGGTCTCCTCGCACAATCCGCACGCGATACAGAGCTCCGCATCCACTTCGGCTTTCATCGATCGACTCTCCTTTCGTCTCCTGCAGGCAGCTCTGACAGAACGGCGGGGCGACATTCCTGTCTGCCGCGCACCAAGCACGAATGCCTGCTCCAGGACGGTTCTGTCAGACGCCGCGGCTCGGCGCGGCCCGCGGCCCCTTCGGCCTACGGGACGGGTCGGAAGTGATCCCGGTGCGACAGACACACCGGGCACCGGTCGGGGATCCGCCCCTGGGGGCAATAGCCGCACACGTCACACGCCGTCCCCCGGGGCCGGGCTTCCTGCGGCGCCGGATCACGTGGAACAGCGCGCTGCTTCAGCTCCGGGCCGGAGGTCGACTCACCTGGCCGGATCGTCCTCATGGCTCTGACTCCTTCCGTGGTTGGACGCACCATATCGCCGGCGCCGGCTCGCACAATCAAGGTCCGCCCGAACGGGCTGCAGGGTTTTCCTGGATTCGCCTGTCATCGTTTGCCCTACCCCGCCGCGCGAACAACGCGCAGGCCCGAGCGGCAGCCCGGGCGCGGCCCTCGCTCGACGCCGCCGCGAACGCCGCCCCGCCCCGGCTGCACTCGCGGGTCACCGGGCCCCGGGTACAGCCTTCCCGTTTGGTTGACATGCGCGGGAGATTGGGTTAGGATTCGAAGAGAAGCCGGGGCGTGGCGCAGTTTGGTAGCGCGCTTGAATGGGGTTCAAGAGGTCGCTGGTTCGAATCCAGTCGCCCCGACCACCGCAAACAGTTCTGTCAGCGGAACGGACGGACACAGGTCCCGCCTCGCCCGCTGAGCGCTGCCCGATCTTCGGAACATTCTCGGAACATGCTTCGGAAATGAGCGGACGGCCGATCACGTCAGGTGCCGCAGGCAACGGCCGGGCGACGTCCAAACCAAGGAGATCATGCGGAATGGCGCCTGGCACGGCCGGCCGGGTCACTCCCCGGGCTTGAAGTCCTCTTTGCGGAGGCCGTACTTCTTCATCTTGTCGTAGAGCGAGCGGGGCTGGATGCCGGCCCGCTTCGCGGTCCGGCCGACGCGCCCCTCCTCCTCGCGAAGAACAGTCTGGAGGTACGCGCGCTCGAAGCCGGCGATCACCTGTTGGCGCCCGTGCTCGATCGGCCTGGTGAGCCAGTCGGCGGGGAGCGCCGCGACGCCGGGCAGGTCGTCGGCCTCGACGACCGACGGGCCGAGCCTTCGGATGGCGTGGGGGAGATCGTTGAGCGCGATCGTGTCGTCTTCACAGAGCAGCATCGCACGCTCGACGATGTTGATCAGCTCGCGCACATTGCCCGGCCAGGCGTACCGGGTCAGCGCCTCCAGCGCCTCGTCGGTGATCCCGGTCACGTCGCGCCCCACCTGCGTCTGGAGATACGCGAGGTAGCTGTCGACGAGCGCGGGGATGTCCTCGCGGCGCGCGCGGAGCGGCGGGATGGCCAGGGTGACGACGCCGAGCCGGTAGTAGAGGTCCTTTCGGAACCGGCCGGCCTCCACGTCGGCCTCGATGTCGCGGTTCGACGCGGCCATCACGCGGACGTCGATTGCGATGGTCTTCTCGCTGCCCAGCCGCCGGATCGTGTGCTCCTGCAGCACGCGCAGGAGCTTGACCTGCAGGTGGCGGGGCATGTCGCCGATCTCGTCGAGGAACACGGTCCCGCGGTGGGCGAGTTCGAACATGCCGCGCCGGTCGCGCGTCGCCCCGGTGAACGCGCCTTCCTCGTGGCCGAAGAGCTCGCTCTCCAGCAGGGTCTCGGGCAGGGCGCCGCAGTTGACGGCGACGAACGGGCCCTCGGTCCGCGGCCCCTCGGCGTGGATGGCCATGGCCAGCCGCTCCTTGCCGACCCCGGTCTCGCCGAGGATCAGGAGCGAGATATCGCTGGGGACGACGCGCCGCGCGGTACGCATGAACGCCGCCATGGCCGGGCTCTCGGAGACGAAGTCGGTCAGGCGTGGTTCGGCGAGCGGCTCTCGAGCGAGCAGGCCGGACGCGGCGCGCTCGCGCCGTTCGGCCACCAGCGCCTCGATCACGTCGGCGAGGCTGTCGACCCGCAGATCGGCGGACAGCACCGCGCGGCAGCCGGCGGCGAGCAGCTCCCCCTCCACCTCCGGGTCGTGTGCCTCCGAGACGACGATCACCTCCGGCGAGTCGCGCAGATCGCGGAACCGCCGAACGGTCTTGTCAACCGGTTCCGGGATGACGGCCTCGTCGACCACGGCGAGGTCGGCGTTCTCGTTCGCGACGTTCTCCCACGAGAGGCGCTTGCTGGTGACGATACTGACGAGCACGTCGGGGTGTTTGAGCGCGGCGCGGAGCTTCTTGCGGAGCGCGGGCTTTTGAACGGCGAGGACGACACGGGCGAGCATGATCGGCCCTCCGACCGGCGTATCGGGGTTATACTTCCGATTTCTTCGGGAGTCAAGAACCGGGGCCGCTGGTCCGTGCGATTTCTCGTTTGCCGGGCGAGTGCATAAGCCCTGTGGGCGCGTGCGTTAGCGATCCGGGCTCGGGATCAATGGCGGGCGTGGCACGCAGTTTGCTGAGCAATACGTCGCGAATGGGTTTACGCAGCATCGGGTGAGAAGCGGCGGCAAATCGGTGGGGCAGACATTCCTGTCTGCCGCGCACCAGGCAAGAACGCCTCTTCCACCGGGTTTTGATAGAGGTCCTGAAGAGGGCCGGTGATCCCGGCCGGGAGGGTGACGCAAATGAGGGACAAAGAGCTGTCGATGGAAATCGAAGTGCTGGACCCATTCGTGCATGCGCCGCGCGGGGTCATGGTGGTGACGTATCTCGCCCAGGATGGCGGGGCGCTGCTGTGCATGGACCCGTCGTACCGGCCGCTGTTTCTGCCGCGCGGCTCCTTTCGTCTGCTGCGCGCCTGGCGCGGCGAGACAGAAGTGGCCGACCCGATGCACGCCCTGCTCGGGTGGTTCGAGGAGACCGACCGCCGGGTCGCTGCATCCGCCGGAGACTGAAGAGGAGAGGGATGGGCGATGGAGACCCGAGAACAGCAGGTCCGGATCGAGCTGGCCGAGGGGCACCGGGACCTGGCGGAAGGGCGGCACACGGTCTGCTATGTGGCGCTCTCCAACGGTACGCTCTGGTGCATCAGCGAGAGCGACGGTCGGCGGGTGCTGGAGTGCCCCGCTTTCCGGTTCGTCAAGGTAAGCCGGTTCGACATTCGCATCACCGACGACCGCCGCGTGAGCACGAAGATCGGCGAGGTGTGGATCGATCTCGGCCCGCTGTTCCTCGAACCACCCGCGCCCGGGCGGGGCATGCCCGCTGTTCTGGCGCGACCTGATTTGGACGCGCCGGTATAGCCGCGACGTATCCTGCACCGGCCGGCGGAGGCCCGGTGCACGCTGTGCCCCGTCGCCATAGTGGCTGACGGGAAGGTGGCGCTCGTGAATGGAGGGACGTAGCGATGGCAAATCTGGTGAAGAAGGGAAAGTCGGAGATCGCACCGAAGCAGGCCGAATCGGGCCTGTTCGGCCTGCGGCGGGCCATGGACGATCTGTTCGATCGGTTCGTCGGCGGCTTCGATCTCGAGCCGTTCTGGGGGCGGGGCGTGTGGTCGCCCGACGTGGGGCGGTTCTCCCCTCGGCTCGACATCACCGACGATGACAAGGAGATGCGGGTCGCCGTCGAGCTGCCCGGCATGGAGGAGAAGGACCTCGCGGTCTCGGTGGTCGACGACGTGCTGACCATCAAGGGCGAGAAGAAGGAAGAGGCCGAGGAGAAGAAGGAGAAGGGGTACTACCGCATGGAGCGGTCGTACGGCTCATTCGAGCGAACGGTCCGTCTCCCCGACGGACTGGACGCCAGCCAGGCGGATGCCGAGCTGAAGAAGGGCGTGCTGACGGTACGGTTCCCGAAGCGGCCCGAGGCGCAAAAGAAGCGGAAAGAGATCAAGATCAACGCGGCCTGAGGCCGCCAAAACAGGAGGCACGTCCTCCCCCACCGGGCAGATGGCTCGTCTGGCCCGATGGGCGGCCACCCCGCGCCGGGCCCGTGAATTGTCGGGCCCGGCGCCCCCGCCCTCCCTGAACGGCGACAGGCGGCCGAGGAGAATCAGGATGAAAAGCACCCGTATCACAGGGACGGGTAGGCGAGGGCGCGGGGCGGTAGGGCCGAGACGGCGGCGGCCGGTCCGGAATCGCCGGTTCGACGAGTTCCGCAGGCGTCTCATCGCCGAGCAGCACCGTCTGCTCAGCGATTTCGAGAGGTCGCAAGGGCAGACCGGGACCGGCCGTGTCTACGCGGACCCTGTCGACCAGGCGAACGTGGAAGAGGAGATTCGTACGGCGCTGCAGGCGCTGAACGACGAATCCGACACCCTGGCACAGATCGAAAGCGCGCTGGCGAAGCTGGCCGACGGACGGTATGGCCTCTGCGAGGAATGCGGCCGGCCGATCGCTCCGGCCCGGCTCCTGGCTGTGCCTTCGCGTCTCTGTGCCGCCGCTGCAAGGAGGCCGAGGATCAGTCCGCAGAGCCGAGCGAGGCGGCAAGGCGAGTCGCCCTGCGCGTGACGGCGGCGGACGGCAAGATATTCTGGCCCGACGAAAACGATGATCCTGCTCCGCCGGTCCGGACTGAAAAGCCCGCCAGGGCGGCGTGACCGCCGGGCAGTGAGAAGGAGTCCTGAGATGCGACGCATACCGTGGTGGATTACCGTTCTGTTGGTGTCCGTTTGCCTCGGCCTCGGCGGATGCTCCGGCGGGCGCGACGACCCGGAGTCGGTGGGCGAAGGGCCGATGATGGAAGCTGCGGATCCGGAGGAAGAGCCGGAACCGGCCGATATTCTCGACGAGCCGAGCCGGCCCGACGAGCCCGACGAACTGGACGTGCCCGCGGAACCGGCGGACTTCGAAGAGTAGGAGCCGCCGCGCGAGTCGGCCCGCGCCTCGGGATCGCGCGCCACGAGCGACAAGGAGAAACATCCGTGGGTTCGAAAATTGGCATCTGGATCGACCACGAGCGGGCGGTG
>JAWODX010000013.1:0-3866 GCA_046483085.1 Planctomycetota bacterium | reverse complement strand
GTGGCGCTCTGGACGTGGCCCGCCGGGCGGATCGAACGGCCGACGCTCTGGGAGCAGCTCCGGAAGCGGAACCCGCGGGCGCGCACCGCCGTCCTCTTCTTCCAGGGGCTGAAGGGCAACACCGCCGACATCTTCATCAACCCGCACCCCCGGCACACCGAGGACGGCCGGACGCTGCCCTGGTGCGACTCGCGCCCCGAGGGCCTGTACGAGAGCCTTGCCCAACAGCTCGGCCACTTCCCGCTCGATCGGTACTGGGGCCCGCTCGCCGGGATCGAGTCCAGCCAGTGGATCCTGCACGCGGCGCTCCGGACCCTCGCCCGATACCGGCCCGACCTGTCGCTGGTCTACGTGCCGCACCTCGACTACACAGGCCAGCGGCACGGCCCAGAGAGCAGCGAGTTCCGCGACGAGGCGCGGCGGATCGACGCCGCCGTCGCCGAGTTCATCGACCGGCTCGCCCGCGCGTTCAAGCCCGCGACGCCCCGGGTGATCCTGCTCTCCGAGTACGCGTTTGCGCCGGTCGCCCGCGCCGGCCTGCCGAACGTGGCGCTCCGTGAGGCCGGGCTGCTCCGCGTCAGCGAGGACGACGGGACCGAGGAGCTCGACCTCGCGAACAGCCGAGCGTTCGCCCTCGTCGATCACCAGGTCGCCCACGTGTACGCCCAGCCGGAGGCCATCGACGCGGCCGCCGACGCGCTCGGCGAGCTCGATACGGTGGCCGAGGTCTGCCGCGGCGAGCGGCTGCGCGAGCTTGGCCTCGCCCACCCCAACACCGGCGAGCTGGTGCTGCTCGCCGAGCACGACGCCTGGTTCGCCTACTACTGGTGGACCGACCCGGCGGCCGCGCCCGACTTCGCCCGGACCGTCGACATCCACCGCAAGCCCGGCTACGATCCGGTCGAGCTGTTTCTCGACCCGGCGGCCCGCTCGATCCCGCTCGACCCGGGGCTGGTTCAGGGCAGCCACGGGCTGCCGGCCGATCGGCCCGACCGGCACGCGGTCCTTCTGTCGGACGCTCCGCTCGAGCTTCCCGCCGGCCCGCTCGGCGTCGCCCGGCTCACCGAGCCGCTCCTCCGCACCGCGCTGGGGGACGGTCAAAAGGGCCCTTGAGCTCCGTCCAGTTGAGATACCGGCGTGATATCTCAGTTTGCTCTGCGCCGCCGGTCCGGGGGTCTCGACTGGCTGTGCCGCACGACCCCTACCGTGGGTTGGAAGGGGTCGTCCTTCCGGGACTCGGGCCCTTCCCCCATTTAGAGACTATCTCAATAGCCGGTGGGGCAGGCATTCTTGCCTCCCGGATGGCGGACAGGAATGTCCGCCCCACCTTTTGAGATAATTTCAGTGTGGACGAGCGCTGCCGCTGCCCTTATCCTGGACCCTGAGGGGTCAAGCAAGAGGTGCGCAATGATCAAAATCCACCGACGATTGTCGATCCCGGAGGGCGAGCTCGACTTTCAGGCGTCGCGGAGCAGCGGCCCGGGCGGCCAGCACGTGAACACGGCGGACACGCGGGTGACGCTGCGGTTCGACGTCCCGAACTCGCCGAGCCTGTCCGACCGGCAGAAGAAGCGGATCCGGTCGCGCCTCCGGACGCGGATCAACAAGCAGGGCGTGCTGCGGGTGACGTCGCAGAAGCACCGGAGCCAGTCGGCGAACCGCGAGGCGGCGACCGAGAAGTTTGCCGACCTGCTCCGCGGGGCGCTGCGCCGGCGGAAGAAGCGGAAGAAGACGAAGCCGACGAAGGCCTCGGAGAAGCGGCGGCTGAAAAGCAAGAAGCGCCGCGGCCGCCGCAAGAAGCAGCGGTCGAAAAAGTGGTCCCGCGAGAACTGGTGAGGGGGAGTGCCCCCGCGGCAGAGGGGGAGGGGGGAAAGCGGGAGACTGGGAAAGGCGAGCCGACACGGGGCTCCGGCTCACAGCTCGTCCTTGGGTTTCGCTTCGGGTTGGCGGAATCGGACGGGCCCGGGGATCTGCGGGAGGCCGTGGTCACCGGCGGCGGGAACGTGCTGGCACGAACCGGGCACATGCCATATACTCCGTGGCGCGCAGGACGGGCGCGTTGGTTACAGGCTCGCCCCGTTTCCGGCCCGGGGCTGGCAGAGAGGAGGGCGCAGAAATGATCGGGCGAATGATCGGAACGCTGGGGCTGGTTCTGATGCTGGCGGGCTGCGCGGCGACCGCGGGCGAGGGAACGGTTCGCATCCCCGCCGACGGCAAGCCGGCGCCGAAGTGGGCGACCGCCGAGCTCGCCATGCTCGACGCGCAGTCGACCTGCTACCACACCCTGCTCGACAAGTTCCAGGGCAAGCTCGACATCCCGCCGGTCAAGCAGCTCACCGAGAACGGCGGGTGCGACGACGACTGGGCGGAGGGGATCGCGATCTGGGACCTCTACCTGCTCAACCGCCACGACCCGCGCGTCCAGAAGGCCTACGTGGACATGTGGAACGCGATCTTCCAGGAGCGGCGGATGCCGGGCCGCAACCCGTTCTGGTGCACCGGCGGGTTCGACGCCGAACACTACTCCGAGCTCTTCCAGCTCCTCTGGGGCTGCCTCGAGCTCGACCCGACGAACGAGAAGCTGATCGCCGACAACAAGCGCTGCCTCGACTTCATCCTGAAGGAAGTCTACGACCCGAAGACGCGGCTGATGAAGTGCTCGTATCACCTGCGCGGCCGGCTGGACCGCAAGCCGGGCGAGGTCGCGCTGAACGCCGTCTGGCTCACCGCCGCCTTCCACGCCTACCTGACCACCGGCGAGGAGCGATACAAGAAGTGGGCGATGGAGTACGGGACGAGTTGGAACGAACTGGCCGAGGCGAACGGCGGCGTGTTCCCCTACTACATCCCGCCGGGCACCCGGGAACTCAACGATCAGTGGTACACGACCCCCTGGCGCGGCTTCGGCTACTGGACGAAGCGGGGCGGCGGGAACGTCATCGCCGCCATGCGGTCGCTGCATTCCATGCCCACCGTGCTCTCGCTGCTGGACCGGGGGAACGCGGACAAGCACTGCCGGGGCATGGTGAGCATGCTCGGCGTCCTGTTCGAGGCGGGCCGCGACGGCCTCCCCGCCACCCGCTACGACGGCAAGAGATGGGTCCGGCCGGACCGCGGGAACTGGGCGGTCCCGCGCATGTTCGAGAACACGTACGCCCTGACGTTCGACCCCGAGCTGGCGAAGAAATACAAGGCCTACATCGCGGCGGCGGAGAAGGCGGAGGGCGGCCGGACCGAGCGGCACTTCCTCCAGTACCCGGCGTTCTATTACTTCGGGATGGGGACGACCGAGAAGATTGCGGACTACTTCCGGCACCGCGCCCGGCGGATCCGCGAGAAGACGGCGCTCTACCGCAAGCGGCCGGCGCCCCGGAAGGGCGACGACGTCCGCGAACAGTTTACCCCGTACGTGAGCGGGATGGAGTACGTGATCGGGTCGTGGTGGGGCCGGTACGACAACTGCCGCTGCGGCGGCCCGGTCCCCGGGAGCGTCCGATACTTCACCGGCGAGGGCGAGGCCGGCCTGCCCCGCGATGTCGCCGCGCTCGTCACGAAGGTGGCGAAGGACGAGGTGGTGGTCCTGCTCCACAACCGGGCGAAGAGGGAGACGCGGCTGATCCTCACCGCCGGCTGGTACGGCCAGCACCGGTGGACGTCGGTGAAGGTGGGCGGCGGGCCGGCGGTGGCCCTCGGGACGCGGCGGGTGACGATCGCCCTCGAGCCCGGCGCCACCGGGAAGCTGGTCCTGGGGGTCGAGCGGTTCGCCAACGAGCCGACGCTCCGCCCGCAGGCCGCGGAATAGGAAGCTATCTCAAAATCGTGGCACGGCCTTCCAGGCCGTGGATATTCACGGGCAGGATGCCCGT
>JAWODX010000634.1:0-3013 GCA_046483085.1 Planctomycetota bacterium | reverse complement strand
TTGCGATGTCCCCTGCTGCGATCACAAATTGTAGCCGAGGTCCATGACCTCGGCCCTTCTCCGGCCTCCATGAGGCCGGCTACAGTCACGCCAGCTTGATCACACTGGACATGGCAAATGCCTCCGGTCCGGACCGGAGCAGGGCGGAATCCCCGGCGGCCGAGAAGTGACAGCGCGGCGGCGGGCTTTCTGTTATAATCGCCGCCGACGGCCCGGAGACGAGACCACAGGAACGACCGGCCACACCAGGAAGGGCGAGATCACATGGCCGACGAGCCCGACGGACGCATCGAAGACCGGCTCAAGCAGATGATCGTCGAGCGCTGCTTTCTCGACATCGCACCGGCGAGCATCGAGGACGACGAGCCGCTGATGAAACGACGCGACATCGATTCGCTCAAACTGTTCGAGATCGTCGTGGGGACCGAGGAAGAGTTCGGCATCTCGGTGATGAACGAGAATTTCTCGGTCGACCATTTCCGTACGGTCGGCGACATTGCCGACTGCGTCCGGCGGCATCTGACGGAATAGGCCGCGCCCCCGGCGGAACAGGCCGGGTCCGCCCTGTCTCTCACAGTGTCAGCAAGGGACGCCATGCGGGAGAGCGCGTTTCGATTCGGCCGGAACGACTCCCTGTTCGGGGTCTTTCACGAGGCGGATTCCGAGCGGCCGGCGCGCGCCGTCGTGTTCTGCCCCCCGCTGGCCGAGGAGAAGAAGTCGTCGTATCGGGCGTTTGTCGAGACGGCTCGCCGGCTGGCCGCCGCGGGCGTGCCCTGCCTCCGGTTCGATTACTTCGGCACGGGCGACAGCGACGGCAACTTCCGGCAGTTCGCGCCCTCGCGTGCCATTGACGACGCGGTCGCGGCGGCGCGGACCGCCCGCCAGCGGGCGGGGACCGACGCGATCGCCCTGCTCGGCCTGCGCCTGGGCGGGGCACTCGCCCTGGCGGCGGCACCTCGCGCCGGGGCGGAACGCGTGCTGCTCTGGGAGCCGATCGTCAGCGGCGGAGGGTTCTTCGACCTGACCATCAAGCGGCAGATGCTGCGCCGGCAGCTCATCGGCGGGAGCGCCGCCGAATCCGACGAAGCCATCGTCGATCTCGACGGCTACCCGCTGAGCCGGGAGGCGGCCGAAGAGATCCGATCGCTCGACGCCGCCGCCGCGTTGGCCGCGTTCGACGGGCCCGCCGACCTTCTCCAGATCCGCCACAGCGAGTCCGTCTCGCGGGAGTCGCAGCAGATGATCGACGCAGGCGGCGACCGGCTCCGGTTCGCGGCGGTTGTCTGCGAGCCGTTCTGGAGCCGCATCGACCGCGCCGACACGTCGCCGGTGATCGAGTGGACGGTGCGCGTCCTCGGCGGCGGGTCGTGAATCTCGGCGGCGGCGCTCCCTCTCAGCGTGCGGCGTCGCGCAGCGCGAAGAACCGCTCGGCCTGGGCGTGCAGGAGTTCGCCGGGGTCGCCGGGCATCGAGACCTCCATGGACATGAACCCGCTGTAGCCGTCGGCCGCCAGCAGACCGAACAGGTCCTCGTACGGATACTCGTCCGCCAGCAGGTCATGGAAATGGACGTGGCGGATCAGGCCCTTCATCTCGCCCCACACGGTCTTCAGCGAGCCGTCGATCACGTCCTGCGGGCTGCAGTTGTAGAGCGTCCCGACCGCGCGGTGGTTCGCCCCGGTCACCGCCAGCTTGTTGAGGCGGAAGTCGTTGAAATCTCCGTGCATCTCGAGGAGGACGTCGACGCCCGCGCGCTCGCCGACCGGCCCCAGCTCGCCGAGCGCGCGGCCCACCTGCGCCGCGGTGGCGTCCGGCTCGACGCCCTCGACGACGTTGTTGCCGAACACGCGGATCCGGGGCGCGCCGAGGGCGGCGGCGAGCTCGATCGCCTGCTTCGCCTCGGTCACGTTCCGCGCCAGCTCGTCGCCGTCGGTCATGTGGAACCGGGAGCCGGTGGCGATGGAACACGTGCAGAGGCGGGCGGCGGCCAGCTTCTTCCTCGCCTCCTTGCGAGCCGCCGGCGGCGCGTCGAGCTCCACCCCGTGCTGGTGCCCGGACCCGATGCGGAACTCGACCCCCTCGACGCCAGCGTCGGGGAGCTCGGCGCACAGCCGGTCGAGGTCCCAATCCTTGAAAATGTCATACGTCGTCACGCTCAGTCTCATCGGGTTCTCCAGATCGGCCGGGGGAGGAAGTGTGTCGGCTGTCGAGATAGTTTTGCAGCATCAGTTGCGCGGCCAGCGCGTCGATCCGGCTCTTGCGTTTCTGCCGCGAGAGATCGGCGCGGAGCATGGCACGGTCCGCCTGGACGGAGGTCAGCCGCTCGTCCCACGTGAGCACCTCGGCGTCGGTCGCGCGGCGGAGTCTGTCCGCGAACGCCGTGGCTTGCTCGGCCATCTCGCCGCAGGTCCCGTTCATGTTCCGGGGGAGGCCGACGACGATGGTCTCGGCGTCCCGCTCCCGGGCTTCGTCGAGGATCCGGTCGACGGCCTCGTCGGGTGTTCCGGTGAGCACGCGCCCGGCGAAGGCGATCCCTTCGCGGCGATCCGAGAACGCCAGACCGATCCGCCTCCATCCGAAGTCGACGCCAAGAACTGTCATTCTTCTGCGCTTCCCAGTCTCCGCCCGTTCGGCCGACCGCCGCTCGGTCACAGGTGCTCGTCGAGCCCGCGGGCCTTCAGTTCCTGTACCAGCTTCTTCACGTCGTTCGCCCGGCCCTTGGGGCAAACGAGGGTGGCGTCGGGGGTGTGCACGATGATGCAGTCCTCGAGCCCCACGGTCGCGACCAGGTGATCGTCGCTCGTGGAGACGATGTTGCCGGCGCTGTCGAGCATCACCGTCTTTCCGATCACCGTGTTGCCGGCCGGGTCCTGCGCCACGTGCCGCTCCAGGGCCGTCCACGACCCGACGTCGTCCCAGTCGAACCGCGCCTCGACGACCGCCACGTTCTCGGCCTTCTCCATCACGGCGTAGTCGATCGAGACCTTCCGCAGGCCTTCGTACTCGCGGCGGAT
>JAWODX010000617.1:0-6879 GCA_046483085.1 Planctomycetota bacterium | reverse complement strand
CACGCACCCCCGCGTTACCCCAACCTGTCGGCAGAGGGGGAATCCGATAGAGACCCCCATCCGGACTCGGACGAAGCGGCGCTACCGCCCTGCACCAGGTCGATAACCATAATCCGTTGACGCACCCTCCCCCGGGCGGCGGGCCGATTTTCATTGAATTCGCCGTCCGGTGCGCCCTATACTCTGGTATGTCGCCGTTTGGGCGCGTTCGGCCGGTTTGACCGCTGGCCCGCGGCGTGACTTTCCTCCCCAAAGGGGGACGGGATGAGTACAAAGAAGCTCCTCCTCATCGCTGCCGCACTTCTCATCGTCGTCGTGCTGGGCACCACGATCGTGTATGTGCTGTCACACGACGAGGCCCCCGGCAAGCCGAGAGAGCCCGAGCCCAAGACCGCCGGGGGGAAAGAGCCGGCCCCGCGGGAAGCAGCCGGGCCGGCGGAAGACACGAAGACGCAAGAGCCGATCAGACAGGAGGAGCCCATCGCGCCGCGCGGGAGGACGTTCCAGTCGGCGCTGGCCCTCGACGTGTTCGACGTGGCAGCGCTCGTGGACCCGAGCGGGCAGGTGGACGCCGGCTCGTTCGTCCGTTACCTGGGGCGGACCCCGCCGGAGACGGCCGGCGGGCTCCCGGTGCCGGAGGACGCGGTGCTCTGCGTCAAGCCGGTCTCCCGCCAGCTTTCCGGGCTGGCCCTGCCCCGGCTCGCCCGGGAGATCGAGCAGAAGCGGATCCCGGGCGTCAGCCTGGCGGGGATGCGGATCGCAAATTCCGACCTCGATCATCTCCGCCCGCTCGCCCACCTGCAGGCCGTCATCCTCAATAACACCCCGGTGGACCGCCGCGGGCTGGCCCGGCTGTCGGACCTGTCCCGGCTCCGCGCATTGGATCTTTCGGCAACCCCGGTGTCCGACGCCGGACTGGACGAGGTCAAGCGCTTCCGCCGGCTGAAGTCGCTGCTCCTCAACAGCACCGCGATTACCGACGACGGGCTCCGCCGCCTGCGGGCCTGCTCCGAGCTGCAGATCCTCCAGATCGGTCAGACCAAGGTCACGGACAAAGGGCTGGAGCACGTGGGCGCGCTGACCGACCTCCGCATCCTCGTGCTCCAGTCGACGGACGTGACGGGCGCCGGGCTCCGGCACCTCGCGCCGTTGACCCGGCTCCAGCGGCTCGAGCTCTCGGACACGGCGGTATCGGGATCCGGGCTGGAGCCTCTGACGCGGCTGGCCGGCCTGACCTGGCTCTCGCTGTCAAGGTCGAAGGCCGACGACGAGGCGCTGCGCTACGTCGGCCGGCTCCCCGCCCTCGAGACGGTTTTCCTCCGCGACGTGAGCGGGATCACGGCGGCGGGGCTGGGGCACCTGGCCGCGGCCCGCTCCCTGCGCCGGCTGGACCTGAACGGGTTGTCGGTCACCGACGACGGCCTGAAGCAACTCGGCGGCCTCACGAACCTGCAGACGCTGCGCCTGGTCGCAACGAAGATCACCGACGCCGGGCTCGCCTACCTTAGGGGTCTCGACCGGCTGGTGCTGCTGGACCTCGGTCAGACCGGGATCACCGGGGCCGGGCTCGAAGCGTTCGGTTCGCACCCTGAGCTGGTGACACTCGGCCTCAGCGGCTCGAAGATCGAGGATCGGCACCTCGCACACCTGCGCCACACCCCCGGGCTGCGGGAGCTCCAGTTGAGCGGCACGGAGATCTCGGACGCGGGCCTTGCGCACCTGGCCCTTCTGAAGCAGCTCCGGGCATTGGGCCTGGCGAACACACACGTGACCGACCGAGGCCTTGGCCACCTGAAGGCGCTGCAGGAGCTACGGGACTTGTCGCTGGCGCTGACGGGCATCTCCGACCGCGGGCTGGCCGAGTTGCGGGCGCTCCCCGAGCTCCGCCGCCTGGACCTGACCGGCACCGGCATCAGCAACCAGGGCATCCCCAGGCTCGTCGGGCTCAGCAGCCTGCGGGCGCTGTCGCTCGCCAGGACCCGGATCACCGACCAGGCGGTCAAAGACCTGGCCCGGCTCCGACAGCTCGAAGAGTTGGACGTCTCGGGGACCCGGCTCAGCGCCGAAGGGATCCGCTATCTCGAATCGGAGCTGCCGCTGGTCCGGATCATCCGCGGCCGCTCACGCTGACAGACCGCATACCCCCGACACCGCCAGCCTCCCCTCTTCCCTCCACTCCCGCCCCGCGGCCTCTCAAGCCGCGCCGACGCAGGAGGATCCGTGTGTCGGGCAGGACGAAGGAGTGCTGCACCCGGCTGCCGGTTGCGCCGCCCGCGTCGGGCGGCCAGAATAGAGGGCGTCCGTTTCGAGTTCTGAGGAGGCAGGCGATGAAGACATTGGGCGAGGTGGTGGGCGCGGTGGCGGAGTATCCGGTGAAGCGGGTGGCGGTCGCGGCGGCGGGCGACCGCAGGGTGATCGAGGCGGTGAAGCGCGCGGCGGACGAGAACATCGCGCGGGCCGTGCTGGTCGGCGACGCCGAGCGGATCCGGTCGCTGGCGGACGCGGCGGGCCTGGAGCTGGGCGGCGACGCGGTGATCGACGTGCCGCCGCCGGAGCAGGCCGCCCTGCGCGCGGCCGAGCTCGTCCGCTCGGGCAAGGCGGACGTCCTGATGAAGGGCTACATCCACACCGACGACTTCCTCCGGGCGGTGCTCGACCGGGAGGTCGGGCTGCGGACGGGGCTGCGGATGAGCCACGTGTTCGTCGCCGAGCTGCCGGGCTATGATCGGCTGATCCTGACGACGGACGCGGCGATGAACATCGCCCCGGACCTCGAGGCGAAGGCCGAGATCATCCTGAACGCCGTGTACTTGGCGCGGGTGCTCGAGATCGAGAGCCCGCGGGTGGCGTGCCTGGCGGCGGTCGAGCTGCTCAACCCGGCGATGGCGGCGACGGTCGACGCCACGTGCCTCCAGACGATGTGCCAGCGGGGTCAGTTCGAGCCGGCGTGCGTGATCGACGGGCCGTTCGCGTTCGACAACGCGATGTCTCCCGAGGCGGCGGCGCACAAGAAGCTGGGCGGGCCGGTCGCCGGCCGGGCCGACGTCCTGCTGGTGCCGGACATCGAGGCGGGGAACATCTGCGTCAAGTCGTTCGTCTACGCGGCGGGTGCGAAGACGGCGGGCAACGTGATCGGCGCCGCGGCCCCCATCGTGCTCACGTCCCGGGCCGATTCGGCCGAGAGCAAGTTCTACTCCATCGCCCTGGCCGTGCTGACCTCCGGCGTGCAGCGGGCGCTCCGGCTCAAGATCGGCCGGGTCCACTACTGACCGGGGATCCGGGCACAAGGGGGGAGAGCGGTGCGCGTCGGCCGCCCGCGCCGTTCCGTCAGGCGGGTTCGGGGAGGTCGCAGATGTCCTCGAGGACGGTGCAGATGGTGTCGATGTTCTCGAGTGGGACGTCGGGCTCGCATTCGGCGTGGAACATGAGGCCGCCCTCGGGGAGGTGCAGTCCGTCGAACATCTCGCCGATGTGGTCCTCGATCTCGGCGGGGGTGGCGAACGGAAAGAGCTGGCGGTCGAGGTCGAGGTGGATCGCGACCTTCCCCTTCGCCATCGCCCGGAGCCCGTCGAGGCCGTTCGCGCGGATCTGCGGGTTGATCACGCGGACGCCCGCCTCGGTCAGGTCGGGGATGATTTCGAGAATGTGCCCGTCGGTGTGCAGGTAGACGATGAGGCCGCGTTGGCGGCACGGGGCGAGGAGGCGGACGTAGGACGGCTTGATGTACTTCCGCCAGAGCCGGGGGCCCATCGGCAGGGTCACCTGCAGCCCGAGGTCGTCGCCGAACGACAGGTATTCGGCGCCGAGCTCGACGTACTTGTTGATGACGGCGGCGTTGTAGTCCTCGACCAACCGGATGAGGCGCGGCAGGCGCGGGTCGTCGATCGCCATGTCGATCATCAGGTTTTCGAAGCGGCGGAGGTAGAAGAGGCGCATGTACATGAAGCCGTGGGGGAGCCCGCCGCCGCGGGCCAGGCCGCCGCGCTCCTTCGAGCGGGCCATGCGGCGGGCGACCTCGTCCCAGTCGTCCCGGGGCCCGAACAGGTCGTCGGTCATCGGGTCGGGCGGCACGTAGTCGTCGAAGTCGTCCCAGTCTTCGAGCGGGAACTCGACCGGGTGGCTGTCCAGGCCGCGCTCGACGTTGTGCCAGACCGTGCCCCAGCAGTCGGTGTGGCGGCCGAGTTCGTACAGCGGGTTGCTGACCCGGTCGAAGTCGCGCGACCCCTTCTCGTAGCCGGGGAAGGCGCGGGGATGGGCCAGGACGATCTCCTCGAGGTCCTCGCGGTACTTGATCCAGGTCGCGTTCATCAGCGAGATGACGCACGGGGTCCAGTCGGGCTCGCCGAACTGGATGACCCTGAGCAGGTTCGCCGTCTCCCGGTTCCGGCCTTCGGTGCTGATCATTTGCCGATCCAGTAGAGGTGCTTGTAGGCGCGGACGTACAGGCGGTCGCCCTGGAAGACGGGGGAGCTCCGGAACCGTTCGAGCTCGTTCGTGGCGATGAGCTTCGGCTTTCGTCCGGGTTCGAGGACGGCGGTGCGGCCGCTGTCGCTGCTGACGAAGATGAATCCGCCGGCGACTGCGATGCTCGGGTACACCGTTCCCCGCCCGAGCTTCAGCCGCTCGGTGTGCACGACCTCGCCCGTCTTCGCGTCGATCACGCTGAACATCGCCTTCTGCGTCACGCAGTAGAGCAGGCCGTCGTGGTAGACCGGTGAGGCGTAGTACCGGTCCTTCTTCGGCTTCGTCGTCCAGAGCTTCGTGGTCTTGACCGCCCCGTCCGGCCCCGGCTCCAGCTTGACGGCGCGGCCGCCGTGCTGAATGAAGTATGCGACGCCCTCGTGGATGATCGGCGCGCAGTAGGTCAGGCCCGCGACCTGCTTCGCCAGGGGCTTGCCGTCGCTGGCGCGGACGACGTCGCCGTTCGCGGTCACGACCACGCAGACGTCGCCGACCGTCGTCACAACGGGGGTGCCCCAGCGTTTCCTCGAGCCGGCCTTCCAGAGCTCCTTGCCGGTCGCCTTGTCCAGGGCGACGAGCTCGTTTCGGATGTGGACGACGACCTTGCCCTCGGCGAGTACCGGCGAGGCGCTGTGGCCGTAGCCGTGGCTGGGCTTTCGGACCAGCTTGATCCACCGGCGCTCGCCCTCCAGGTCGTAGCAGGCGAGGACGCCGTTGCCGAAGAGCATCCACACGTGCTCGCCGTCCGTGGCCGGCGTGCACGTCGAAAAACCGTTGGTCTTGTTCGTCGGGGGACGGAGGTACTGATTGACGGCGTCGAACGCCTTCTGAAGCGGCGGCAGCTTCTTCTTGATCTCCTCGATCTCGGCCTTGAGCTTCTTCTGTTCTGCCGCGATCTCCTCGATCGTCTTCGGCTCGTCGGCTTTCTCCTTCTTCTTCCCCTTCTGCTCTTCCTTCGGCGCCTCTTTCTCAGTCTTCTTCTCGCCGCCCGCCTCCTCTGCGGCCGCCTTCTCGAGTTCCTTCTTCTTCTTCTCCAGCTTCCGCCACCTGCGGTGCCGTTTGTGAATCTCCCGCTGGACCCCCCGGATCTTGCCCGCGAGCTCCTTCGCCTTCTTCACGTCGGCCTTGACCCCGGCGTGCTTCTCCTCCGGCAGCAGGTCGAAGTACGTGTTCGACCGCGTCCACAGGACCTTGCCGTCGGCCGCGTTGACACAGACGAGGGTCATCGGTTCGGAGCCGACGAGGATGCGGTCGCCGACGAGGACCGGCGTGGCGTTGCCCCACGACGGCATCTTCGATTTCCGCACGACGTTCTTCGTCGTCGACCACTCGGTCGCCGGCTTCGCCTCGGTGTAGCTGCCCGTGCCGTCGGTCCGCCAGCCCACCCAGGTCGAGCCCGGCGCCGCCGAAACACTCAGGGAGCACACCAACACCGTCACGCGTGCAATCTGTCTCATGCAGCCTCCTTCTTTGTTCCCACACAGAAGGCCCGCCGCCGAAGCGCCCGGCCACAAACGCGACATTCTACTGGACGGCCCGCCCGCGTCAAGGCGCGATCACGCCTCATCCGGCCCCGCAGGCGCCGCGGCCGCGCTTCTCGAGATAGCGCTGGTGATACTCCTCCGCCCGCCAGAAGGGCTCCGCCGGCTCGATCGCCGTGGCGATCGGCCGCCGGTGTCGGCCCGACTCGGCCAGGCTCGTCTTCGACGCCTCCGCAGCCGCCTTCTGTTCGTCGTCGTGATAGAAGATCACCGACCGATACTGCCGGCCCACGTCCGGGCCCTGCCGGTCCACCTGCGTCGGATCGTGGCATCCCCAGAACACGTCCAGCAGCTCGGAATACGAAATCCGCTCCGGGTCGTACGTGACCTGGACGACCTCGGTGTGGCCGGTCCGGCCCGAGCACACCTCTTCGTAGGTGGGATCCTCGGTACGGCCGCCGGAGTAGCCGACGACGGTGTCGACGACGCCGTCCACCTGGCGGAACGTCGCCTCCACGCCCCAGAAGCATCCCGCGCCAAAGGTCGCCCTTTCCATGGCCTCGCCTCCTGTCGTTCCACGAGTCCCGGTGTCTGTTCCCGGCGCGGCCGCGTCGCAGCCGGCGGCCGACGCCACAAGCGCGGCAACGAGGATCATTGCTCTGGCTCGATTGCAGATGGTCCTGCTCCGGCCTCCCCGGGCCTGAGTCTCTTCCCCATTATACCCGAGTTCGTTGGTTTCCGTCGGCTAAAGGACGACTTTTATGCAGGATTGAGCGGCCAGGTCCCGGTAGATCGCGTCACGATGGGCCTCGTCGCGGACCTCCATCTCCAGCACGAACGAGATGTACTTCCCGCTCTCGCTGAACCGCGAGAAGGTCAGCGACCGCTCGGACCCGTCGGTGACCTCGAGGATCGTGGCCCGGACGCGGTCCCGGCT
>JAWODX010000583.1:0-3727 GCA_046483085.1 Planctomycetota bacterium | reverse complement strand
CCGACCGGTCGATCTGGTCGTGGAGCACCACCATCACGCATTGCGGGAGTGGCGGGCTGAGGTCCGACGCGGGCGGCTGTCGCCCCCGACCCACATCCTGCACGTGGACGAGCACCACGACATGATGCATGAAGGACGGCAGCCGAACATTGCGAACGTGATGGTGCGGGCGATGCGGCGTTGGCCGGACTGCCGCGTCCACTGGCTCGTCGAGTGGCCGATCGACTGGCCCGACGTGTGGCTGAGCGACGAGACCTGGGGACGGTTGGCCGACCGGTTCAGCTCGGGTCCCCACCGCCCGCGGAACTGGCCCCGGCCGGATGTCGTATCCGTCTGCACGAGCCCGGAGTTCGTGGAGCCGGACCTGAGGCGGCGGCTCATGAAAGTCATCGGACAACACCGGAACGGCTTGCGAACGACCCTCGAGACAGCAGGAGCACACACGAGATGGTGACTCATACGAACCGCCGGGGCGACACGTATTATGTGCACGTTCGCAACACGAAGACCGGGAAGAATCGGTACCACGTTTCGAAGGATCCCGACGATGCATGGGAAGGGCCGCTGCCCGACGAATATGAGATCTACGAGAATCCCAACGGCCGCGTCTTCGTCCGCCGGAAGCGGGCGTCGGGCTTCACGGCGGAAGAGGTCCGGACCGTCGAACAGCACATGCGGAAGCGGTCGGCTCTGAAACGGTGGGCGTTCAAGGTCGAGGGGAAGGACGACGCGATCACGGTACACGAAATCTGCCAGGACCTTGAAGGGATCGTCTCCTTTACCGCCTCGTGGATGGTCAAAGAGAAAGGGCTGATGGCCGAGCTCGCGGCGAAGACCGGAACGTATGAGCCGATGATGCGCTTCCGCCTGCTCGAGGAGGGCCCCCGGACGTTCCAGGCCGAGCGGTTCTGCTTCCTCGGGGGCATCGACGACTGGATGCCCATCGGCGACCCCGGCGAATTGGCCCCGCTGGCGGAAGAGTTCGCCCGGCACCTCGGCCGGGACTCCTTTTACGAACTGATATGACGGGAGGGCAGTCGGCCATGGCGCGACCATCGAAGTCCCTGAAAGTCCCCAAGGCGATGCAGGAAACGTTCGATGCCATCACCGAGCTGACGGACCGCGTCTGCGCGGAGCACCTGAACCAGGAGTACGCCGAGCTGGCCCGGCAGGCAGCGGCCGCTCTGGCCCGGAAGCGCCCGTCCCCGCTGAAGAGCGGGTGGGCGAAGAGCTGGGCGTGCGGGATCGTCTACGCGCTCGGGTACATCAACTTCCTCTGGGACCCGAACTTCGAGCCGTACATGAGCACGGAGGGCCTGTGCGAATGGTTCGGCGTGAGCCAGAGCACGGGGTATGCCAAGTCCAGGGCGGTCCGCGATGCCCTGAACATGAAGGAATGGGACTCCGACTGGTGTCTGCCGAGCCAGATGGCCGACAACCCGCTCCTCTGGATGATCAGCGTCAACGGGCTGGCGATGGACGCGCGCTGGGCGCCCCGCGAGATCCAGGAGGCGGCGCACAAACAGGGGCTCATCCCGTACATCCCCGCCGAGGACGGCACGCCGGCGGCCGACCAGACGCTGACGACCGAGCTGGTCCCGGGGCCCGACTCGCGGGTCTGCCAGATCAAGGTTACGCTGCTGGGTGTGCAGCCGCCCGTCTGGCGGTATCTTCAGGTCCTGGGCGAAAGCACCCTGTACGACCTCCATTGCGTCCTGCAGGTCGTCATGGGGTGGCAGGACAGTCACCTGCACATGTTCGCCGCGGGAGAGGACGAGTACACCACTCTGTACGATGGCATGGACCTCGGGCGGGACGTGATCGAGGACGACACGGTCACGCTCGCCGAGATCGCCCCGAGCGAGGGGATGAAGTTCGAGTACCTCTACGACTTCGGCGACTCCTGGCGGCACGAGGTCCTGGTCCAGAAGATCCTGGAGCCGGACCCGGACGCGACCTACCCCGTCTGCCTGGGCGGCGAGCGGGCCTGCCCGCCGGAAGACTGCGGCGGCATCTGGGGCTACGAGGAGCTGCTCGAGGCGCTCCGCGACCCCGACCACGAGCAGCACGAGGAGCTGCTGGAATGGCTCGGCGGCTCCTTCGATCCCGAGGCATTCGACCTCACCCGGGCCAATCGGGCTCTGAAAGAGGCCAAGGCCCAGGGCTACGTCCGCTGACGGTATCGCCGCCGGGAAGCGCGTTGGCGACAAGAGAAGGAAGCGGCCCCCTCGGACTCAGCGTTCATCCCTGACGAAACGGACGACCGGATTCCTGGCCCGCCGCCGCGGCGGCCTCCCCACACGCCTCAACGCGATGACGGCGTCTCGCCGACCGGATGAATTACCCTCCGTTCTTCCGGTCGATTTCTTCAATCCGCCGCGTGATCTCTTCCGGACCGATCCACACGCACTTCCCGTCCCGCCACTCGACGACGGGAGCGCCCGCCTGGACGTGGCGCACAAGCGCTGCGCGAACGCCGGCGGTCAACGCCGCGCCCACACGCTCGCCATCCTTCATGATCGCGTCGATGTCTTTGTCAGTCCTGACGGTCATCCCTGTACTCCTCACGAATACGCTGCCAACTCTCGTTGTCGTTTATCTTGGTCACTTGAACATCTTCTCCGCCGGCAATCAGCCGCGGACCAGTACCTTGCGAATTGTCGTAGAACTGCCAACTATGAGCTAACGGCTGTTACAACTCGAAGAAATTCCGTAACCCTGCATGATACCGACGCCTGACGACCTGATCCGGCACGTCGTGACCGCCCGCCCGAGCTCGCTCGGCGACACGCTCGACGGCCAGGTCGGCGCTTGGCAGCCAGAGGAACACCACGTGCACACGATATCCCGCCTCACTGAGTTCCGCCAGCCAAGGGGCGAACGTCCGGCTGGCGAGCGTTGTCTCGAATGCGAAAGTCGCGCGCTCGTCGGCGAGTTCGTGGATGCGGCGGAGCATCACCCGGCCCGCCTCAATCGCCGCGCCCTCCGGGTCGAAAGCCGACAGCCCCCGGGCAATCGTATCGGCGTTCACGAACTTCGTGATCCCGAGCGTGTCCCGCAACAGCGCCGGTCCCGTCGTGGACTTGCCCGCCCCGTTCGGGCCGGCGAGGACAACGATGTTCGGATCCCTGGTTCCGCGCATGACGGTCCTTGATGTGTGCCGTAATGTCCCGCCCGGCGGCGGACTCTACAGCAATCAAAATACCGTTCGTGCCCTCGCTTGGCAAGCCGAATTCCGAACCTGTTCTGACACGTCCTCCGGATGCACGGTCCACATCGCCCACTCAGCGCGGCGTTGGTTTGAACTCACGGATCGCGTTCCAAGCGCGGCGGCGCCAGCTCCTGGCCGTGGCCGGCGCGACCCCGTGCGCGTCGGCCCACTCCTTCTGCGTCATCCGCCGATGGACCGCCGTCTCGAGGAGGAGGTCGTATTGCTGCTCATCGATGACCCCCGCACGCAGGAAGCCCAGCAGGTACGCTCCCGTCTTGCCAGCCTGCGCTCTAACCGGCTCGATACCATCAAGCGACTGGGCAAACCCGAGCGTGAGTACCGGAAGATCACCTTCCAAAAGGAGCATCGCTGCCCTGTGTGTGTGAGGAGGAAGGCAAGACGACCGTCGGGCTGAAAGAATACCGAACTGCGTTCAGGGCAACACGCGATCAGCTCTACAACATCTTCGGCGCGCTCGGGAACCTTGCGGAGAAATCCGACGACGGCAAGATAAGC
>JAWODX010000534.1:0-2784 GCA_046483085.1 Planctomycetota bacterium | reverse complement strand
CTCGGCTTCGAGCGCCGGATTGCCGAGCTTCGTCTCGCGCTCGGTCCAGGCTCTCAGCTCGGACAGCTCGGGGATGTGGACGTCCCGGGCCCGGACTTCCTTCCGCTCGCGGAGGAAGCGGAGCACGTGCTGGAGCGCGAGGAACCGGTTGCAGCCGCGCGTCTTCGAATAGAGGTTGACGAAGTCCCACGCCTCGCGCGCGTACTTCGAGACGGCGGCGAGGTTCCACTTCCACACCGTCGTCGGGCAGAAGCACTCCTTGTGCTTCGGCTCCATGGTGTCGAACGCGCAGCCGTCGGAATCGATCCCGACGAAGAACTCGTGTTTCGGCTCGAACTCTCTGAGGGGGGCCTGCGGGTCTTCGGCCATCCTGTTCCTCCTTCATCCAGCGCGTGAGAACGGCGGACCCCGTGTCCGCCGGGCGTGCCGCAATCATAGGGAGATGGGCCCGCGGAATCAAGGGCCGCGGACCGCGGTCGGGTTTCGATCCGGGCCGGTTCCCCTGGCGCGGGTTTTCTGCTATCATCAGACGAGACACGGGCGAAGGCGAGCGTATGAGCGAACTGTATCCGGAAGATCTCCTCCTCTCGGTCCGGCAGCCGGGCCAGTACGTCGGCGGCGAGGTCAATGCGATCGTCAAGGATCACCGAGACGTCCGCCTGACCATCGCCCTGTGCTATCCCGACACGTACTCCGTCGGCATGTCGCACCTCGGCCTGCAGATCCTCTATGCGATCTGGAACGAGCGGGCGGACGTAGCGGCGGAACGCTGCTTCGCCCCGCGGGCCGACATGGAGGAAGAGCTTCGCCGGCGGGGGAGCCCGCTGCGGTCGCTCGAAACGCATACCCCGCTCCACGAGTTCGACGTGCTCGCGGTCTCGCTCCAGCACGAGATGACCTACACGAACCTGCTGGCCGTGCTCGACCTCGGCGGCGTGCCGCTGCTCGCCTCCGAGCGGGGCGACGACGATCCGCTCGTGATCGCCGGGGGACCGGGTGCGCTCGCGCCGGAACCGCTCGCCGATTTCGTCGACGTGTTCGCGGTCGGCGACGGTGAGCCGGTCGCCGGCCCGCTCGCCGACGCGCTGATCGCCACGGCCGACCTGGATCGGCAGGAGCGGCTTGCAGCGATCGCCCGCGGCGTCGACCACGTCTACGTCCCCGCGCTCTATGGCGTGCGTTACGGCCGCGACGGTCGCCTGCTGGCGATCGAGACGAACCGGCCGGGCGTCCCGCCCAAGGTCCGGGCGGCGGTCGCCGAGGATCTGAACGAGGCGCCCTACCCGACGCGGCCGATCGTGCCCCTGGTGGGGACGGTTCACGACCGCGTCTCGCTCGAGATCATGCGCGGCTGCACGCGGGGCTGCCGGTTCTGTCACGCCGGGATGACCAAGCGGCCGCTGCGCTGGCGGACGACCGAAACGCTGCTCGCGCACGCCCGCGAGGCGATCGCGTCGACCGGCTACGCCGAGATCGGGCTGACCTCGCTCTCCAGCAGCGACCACCCCGAGCTCGGCCGCCTGCTGGCGGCGTTCTCGGATGAATTCACGCCGCAGAATGTCAGCGTCAACGTCCCCTCGCTCCGGGTGAACGAGCAGCTCCGCGAGCTGCCGAAAATGCTGAAGCACGTGCGCAAGTCGGGCCTGACCATCGCCCCGGAGGCCGCGAACGAGTCGGTCCGCCGCTCGGCCAACAAGATGATCGCCGACGACGACCTGTTCGCGGGCGTCCGCGCGGCGTACGAGCACGGCTGGCAGCGGATCAAGCTCTACTTCATGATCGGGCTGCCCGGGGACAGCGACGAGCACGCCCGCCGCATCCCCGAGCTGGCCTACGAACTCTCACAACTTCGGAAAGAGACCGGCAAGAGCCCCGCCAAGGTCGTCGTCTCCGTCGCCTCGTTCGTGCCCAAGCCGCACACCCCGTTTCAGTGGGAGCCGATGGCCGCGCCGGACGTGCTCCGCCGCCGACAGGAGATCATCAAGCACGCGACGCGAAGCCGCAGGATCCGCCTCCGGTTCCACGACGTCGAGCGGAGCACGATCGAGGCGATCTTCGCGCGCGGCGACCGGCGCCTGGGGAAGGTGCTGCTCGCCGCCTGGCGGCACGGCGCCCGCATGGACGCCTGGGGCGAGTCGCTGAACACCGAGGCGTGGCGCCGGGCGTTCGACGAAGCGGACTTCGACCCGGTCGAGGAATTCGCACTCCGGGCCCGCGATCCGGACGAACTGCTCCCGTGGTCGATGATCGACGTCGGCGTTCGGCGCGAGTATTTGCTCAAGGAGCGAGAACGGGCGCGGGCGCAGGAATGGACGGCCGACTGCCGCCAGGCGGGCTGCCTCGGGTGCGGCGCCTGCCGGATGGCCGAGTGTGAAGCAGGCTGACGATATAAGGAGCTCGAACAAAACGGTGGGGCAGATATTCCTGTCTGCCGCGCGGCAGGCAAGAGTGCCTGCACCACCAGAGTTTTGTTAGACGGCATAACACGACAACGCTACACTGTCGCAAGCGGATGGGCGTAAGGCACGGGCGAGGAACACAGTACGGAACTCTTCACCTGTGTGGTGGCAGACAGGAATGTCTGCCCCACCGATGCCGCGGACTCTGGCCGGTGGGGCAGGCATTTCTGCCTGCCCGGCCATTGCGCCGGGCTGCCGGACCGCAGGCAGCCAGGAAAAGCAGCGTTGTAGTGCTAGCCAGACAACCTCCGGTTGCTCCCAAGGCAACTCTTTCGCCTCCACCATATATGCCGCACGCCAACGCGAAAAAGTTTCGATTTTCAGC
>JAWODX010000186.1:0-5994 GCA_046483085.1 Planctomycetota bacterium | reverse complement strand
ACATTCGTGTCCAAAATGGAAGTCCCTTGCCATCCGATAGGCCAAACCCATATACTGTCTGCGGCATAAGTGCACAAACGGCCCCTGCGGGACCGCTGCTGGCCCACGGCTGAATCAGCGGCGGTTCGGCAGGGCGGAGTGACGATGATGGAGCAATGGATGGTTGTCAGCCCGGGCGGAAGGGAAGACAGATGAAGCTTCGCCGCAGAATCCTGATTGGTTACGGAATTGCGCTGGTGCTGACGGCCGTCGTACTCGGCTGGGCGGTCACCAACCTCGTCCGATTGGGCCAGGCCAGCGATGCCATTTTGCGCGAGAACTATAAGAGCATTCTTGCGGCAGAGAATATGATCGACGCCATTGAGCGTCAGGACAGTGCCACGCTGCTGGTGATGCTGGACTACAGCGACGAGGGACTCCGCCAGTTTCACGAGAACGAGAACCAGTTCCTTCAGTGGTTGGGGCGGGCCAGGGACAATATCACCATCGCGGAAGAGCCGACAGTGCTGTCGGCGATCGAGTCGGGCTACTCCGAATATCTCGTTCATTTTGCGAAGCTGCGAGAGATGCGGACGACGGATCCGGAAGCGGCCGGCCAGTTTTACCACGACACGGTGCTCCCCACTTTCGTGGCAGTGCGGGATGAATGCATTCGCTTGCGCGAGTTGAACCAGGACACGATGTTCGAGGCGAGCCGCCGCGCCGAGGGTCTGGCTCGGACCGCGATCCTGTCAACAGCCGTCGTCGGGCTCGCCGCGATCGGCCTGGGCCTGGCGTTCAGCCTGCTGCTGTCCAACCGGCTGGTTCGTCCGATCCGCCAGATGACGGAGGCGACGGAACGGGTGGCGGAGGGCGATTACGACGTGCAGGTGCCAAAGGCCGGGCCGGGCGAGCTGGGGATGCTGGCCGAGGGGTTCAACGCGATGGCCCGGAAACTCGGCGCATATCACCGGCTGAACGTGGAGCAGATCGTGGCCGAGCGGCGGAAGAGCGACGCGGTCCTGCGCAGCATTGAGGACGGGATCGTGGTTGTGGATGCCGATTATGAAGTCACGAATATCAATCCGCCGGCCACCCAGATTCTGGGTGTGGAGGCAGAGGCGGCCCAGGGCCGGCACTTCCTGGAAGTCGTGCGCAGCGAAAAACTTTTCGAGTATATGAAGGCGGCCATCGAATCGGGCCAGTCGCCGAGTATCGAGGAAGGGAAGGACATCCTGACCATCGGCGAGGGCGAGGCGGCAGAGCACTACCTGTTCTCCGTCACGCCGGTCGTGTCCAAGAGCGGAACGATGGTCGGGGCTGTGCTTGTGCTGCGCAACGTGACGCGACTGAAAGAACTGGATCGGATGAAGAGCGAGTTCGTAATGACCGCCTCGCACGAGCTCAAGACGCCGCTCCAGACACTGAGCATGAGCATCGACCTCCTCGAAGAAGGGGCCGCCGAGAAACTGAGCGACAAAGAGCGCCAACTGCTGCATGCCGGGCGCGAGGAAGTGAAGCGCCTGAAGAGCTTGATCAGTGACTTGCTCGACCTGTCAAAGATCGAGGCGGGGAGAGTGGCGATGGATTTCTCGCGCGTGCCTGTGCCCGTGCTGGCCAGGAAAGCCGCCGCCGTTTTTGAGACACAGGCCGAGGAGAAAGGGATCGAGCTGACGGTGGACGTGCCGCCCGAGATTCCGCAGGTCCATGCCGATGCGAACAAAGTTACGTGGGTGCTGACCAACCTCATCGCGAACGGCCTTCGCTACGCCGACACAAGGATCGTGTTGTCTGCCGAGCAAGCGGGCAACTGGGTGCACGTGTCCGTCAGTGACGATGGCGAGGGCATCCCGCCGGAGTATCAATCCCGGATCTTCGACAAATTCGTCCAGGTGGAAGACGAGGACTCGGCCGGTGGAACCGGGCTGGGTCTGGCGATCTGCAGGGAGATTGTCCGCGCTCA
The DNA here is from genome assembly GCA_046483085.1 of Planctomycetota bacterium. Lineage (GTDB taxonomy): Bacteria > Planctomycetota > PUPC01 > PUPC01 > PUPC01 > JAWODX01. The sequence continues at coordinate 4,052 of JAWODX010000186.1, read as the reverse complement.
TAACGGAACCATCTGGGTCGAGTCGACACCGGGACAGGGAAGCACGTTCACCCTGACCCTTCCTGTGGCAAACGAACAGTCATGAAAAGGAGATTGTGATGGACGCGAAACCCGTGCTGATCGTTGACGATGAAAAGAACATCCGGCTCACTCTATCGCAAGCTGTGGAGGCGATGGGGCTCGACTCGGACACGGCCGTAAACGGGGAAGAGGCCTTGGCCAAACTGGAGGAGGGAGACTTCGGCCTGATGATCCTGGACCTCAAGATGCCGGGTATGAGCGGAATCGACGTGCTGCACAAGGTGCGGGAAAAGCGACCGGACATCAAGGTGATTATCATCACCGCACACGGCACGGTCGATACGGCCGTGGAGGCAATGAAGCTCGGGGCCATTGACTTTATTGAGAAACCTTTTACGCCGGACGAGATCCGGAATCTCATCAAGAAGACCTTGGATCGCGACAGTCTCGAGGCCGAGCAGGCCGACACGTATGAGTGGCACGTCGAGATGGCAAGGAAATGCATCTCGGACCGTCAGTTCGATGCAGCTCGCGAACACGTGCGGCAGGCGACAGCGGCAGACCCGGAGCAAGCCGAAGCGTTCAACCTGCTCGGGGCACTCCTCGAGATGAAAGGCGAGCGCTTGGAAGCTCAGAGACAATACCGCATAGCAATCGACCTCGACCCCGCCTACGAGCCCGCCAAGAAGAACCTGGGGCGGACGACGGGACGAACACCCGACGAGGGGATCCGGCTTGACGACTGAGGAACAGACGGACAACATCGCTGCGTCGCTATACACGGTCGTCGTCGGCTGCGGCCGGCTTGGCTCGCTCCTTGCGAATAGGCTGAGCCGGCGCGGTCACAGCGTGGTTGTCGTGGACGTAAACCGCAGTTCGTTCGGGAAGCTGTCTCCAGAATACAGCGGGTTCCACGTGGAAGGTGATGCCACCGAACTCGCCGTTCTGGAGGAGGCGAAGGTCTCCAAGGCCGATCTCGTGATCGCGACAACCCGCGAAGACAATGTCAACCTGATGGTGGCTCAGATTGCCGGCAAAGTGTATTCGGTCCCGCGGGTAATCGCTCGAGTATTCACCCCGGCCTACGAAGAAAGCTACCGCCGCATGGGGGTCGAAGTGATCTGCCCCACACGGGAGGCGGCGCGCCTGTTCCTCGAGGCCGTGGATCACGAAGAGGCGGTGGCGGAATGAACGTCCTGATCGCCGGAGGCGGCAAGACCCTTTACTTCCTCTGCCGGACGTTCCTGGCCAAGGGGCACGATGTCACCGTCATCAATCGAGACCGTGAGGAATGTGTCGAGCTTTCCAAGCGGCTGAAAATCAGCGTCGTTCAGGGTGATGCCAGCGACCCGGTCATCCTCGAAGAGGCCGGGGCGCATGCCGCCGACGCGGTTCTGGCGGTGACGCCGCACGACCAGGACAACCTCGCGATTTGTCAACTGGCGCGGATTCAGTTCGATGCCCCGCGCGCCGTGGCATTGGCCAACGATCCCGACAATGAAGACGTGTTCACGAAGCTTGGCGTCACGGCCTTCTCGACCACGCGCGTTATCACCAGTCTTATCGAGCAGCGGACCGTGCTCGACGACGTCGTGAATCTCGTCCCGGTCGGTGAAGGCAAGGTCAATATTACCGAGATCGTGCTTTCGGACGATTCGCCGGCCGCCGGCAAGGTCCTGCGCGATCTGGAGCTGCCCGAGGGCAGCCTCGTCGCCGTCGTGCTCCGCGATGACGAAACGGTCGTCCCCGGCGGGGCAACCAAGCTGCGGACCGGAGATCGTATTGTCCTCATTACGCTGCCCGGCAATCACGGACCGGCGCTCCGAGCGATCACCGGCGAGAAAGCGTGAGGGGGCGGCGGATGGCCTTGTCGAAGCATCTCCGGGGTCGTTACCGAACGATACTCTCCTACACCGGCCTGGTCCTGATGATGTGCTCGGGCCTCATGCTCGCTCCGCTTCTCGGTGTACTCGCCTGGCCGGGGCAGGCCGGCCACGCCTGGGGCTTCCTCGTCCCCGCTATCGTGCTCGGCGTTCTGGGGACGACTGTCTGGCGGCTCCTTCGCCCCAGCCGGGACGTTGCCTTGACCATGCAGGAAGGAGGCGTAATCGTCCTCCTTGCCTGGGTGACCGTGTGCCTGTTTTCGGCGTGGCCTTTCGTGGCGGTCGAAGAACTCGGGTTCACCCAAGCCGTGTTCGAGTCGGTCAGCGGCTGGACTACCACCGGGCTGTCTGTCGTCGATGTCGAGGCGGCGAGCCCTCTCATCCTGCTCTGGCGCAGCATCATGCAACTGGCGGGCGGCGCCGGACTGGCGATCATCATGCTCTCAGCCATTACCGGGCCGACGGGCCCCGGTTTCTCATCGGCCGAGGGCAGACAGCAACTCGTGCCGCACGTCCGCCACTCCGCAAGACTCGTCATGATCATCTACAGCGGCTATGTCGTCGCGGGCATCGTCGCCTACGTCCTGGCCGGAATGGGATGGTCCGACGCCATCAATCATGCGTTTGCGGCGGTCTCCACCGGCGGATTCTCGACAAAGCCCGACAGCATCGGCCACTGGGATTCTATTGCCGTCGAGGGCGTTACCTTACCGCTCATGGTCTTGGGCAACCTGAACTTCGTCACGGCCTGGCTGCTGTTGCGCGGCAAATTTCGCGCCGCCGGGCGAAATGGGGAACTCCGACTATTCGCCTTGCTCGTGCCACTGTGTGCCGCCGGCCTCTTCCTGTTCACCTGCAGCGGATTGTACGGTTCGCTCGGAGAGAGCATCCGCGTCGCTGTTTTCCAGACACTCACCGGCCTTACCACGACGGGCTTCTCAACCGTGGGGTTCGGGACCTGGAATGGGTTCGGCTGGCTGATCTTGATCCTGTTGATGATCATCGGGGGCGGGACCTGCTCGACAGCGGGCGGGCTCAAACAATACCGTGTCTATATGCTCTGGAAAAGTCTCGTGTGGCACCTGCGAAGGTTCCTGCTCCCCCGCACGGCCGTGGTCGAGCACGCCGTCCAGCGTGGCGAGCGCGAAGTCTTCGTTGAGGACGACCATCTGCGGCAGATCGGGACATTCCTCTTCCTGTATCTGCTTGTCCTCACGGCAGGAACAGGTGTCATCGCCGCTCACGGTTACGGTCTCCGGGAGTCCCTTTTCGAGTACGCGTCGGCCCTGGGCACCGTCGGGCTGTCCGTCGGCATCACGTCTGCCTCTGCTCCGCTTGGGGTTCTCTGGGCAGAAATCGGCGGCATGTTTCTCGGCCGCCTCGAGTTCATCGTGATCCTTGTAAGCATCGCGAAGCTCTTCAGGGACAGCGGCGCCATGCTCCTGCCCGCAAGGCGACCCTGACCGCAAGCCGCGCCCGCCCATCCGGGCAATGTGCGCCAGTGAAGGAACGATTATACCACCACTGTCTCGTCCGCATCCCCTTCGTCATCGGGATCCGCCGGCGGCAGTGCGTCGAGCGCCTTGACCTTCTGCTCGACCTCGGCGTGGGTGTAGCGCATGGTCAGGCCCGGCTCGGAGTGGCGCGCGAGCTCCTGGTGGGTCTTCATGCTGACCGGCAGGCGCCCGATGTTGGTGATGTACGTGTGCCGCAGCGCGTGGAAGTCCGCGTATCTCCCCGAGTCATCTTTGTACTTGATCTCCGCCGCCGCCAGGTCGGCCTTCATCATGTCGCTCGTCCGGTGCCAGAGCCAGTGGGTCGTCTGCAACACCGGCTGCCCCGGTTTCTTCCAGGCGAGCCACACCCGCAGGAGGTCGGCCAGGTCCTTTCGGATCGGCTGGACGTCCCGCCGCCGGCGCTTTGAGTATCCCGCCTCGACCGTGATCGTCGGCGGGTCGCCGTCCAGGTCGAACGACTTGGGCGTGAGGCTACGGATCTCGTTCCGCCGGAAGCCGGTGCCGACCGCGATCCGGTAGAGCATCGCCCGGTCCTGCCCCGACAGCCCGCAGACGTCAGTCCCCTCCTCCGCCGCCGCGATCAGCTTCCTCAGTTCGTCGTCGGTCAGCGCCCGCCGGTCGTGCCGCCGGT
>JAWODX010000157.1:0-3800 GCA_046483085.1 Planctomycetota bacterium | reverse complement strand
GACCGAGATGTCGGCGAGCTGTTCCGCCGGGGTCCGGTCCGCGTTCGCCCTGTTCTCCGACACGCCGAACGCGTCGAGGGTGTCGACCCCGTCTACAAGCTGCATTGCCCGATGGCGTTCAACAACCGGGGGGCCGACTGGCTCCAGCCGAAGAAAGCCGTCCGCAACCCGTACTACGGCTCGAAGATGCTGACCTGCGGGGAGGTCGTCGAGGTGCTGCACGGTGACTGATCCCCAACCAGATCTCGAACCCCGCCGCGAGGGCCGGATTGGCGGGGTGATCCGTCTGTGCCTGGAGAACAAGCTCGTCGTCCTGCTCGCGGTCGCCGGCCTCGTCGCGTGGGGCGTGATGGTCGCGCCGTTCCAGTGGGATCTCGGCGGGATCGAGCGCCGCCCGGTCGCCGTCGACGCAATCCCCGACATCGGCGAGAACCAGCAGATCGTGTTCACCCGCTGGCCCGGCCGGTCGCCCCGCGACATCGAGGATCAGATCACCTATCCGCTCACCGTCTCGCTGCTCGGCGTGCCCGGGGTCAAGACGATCCGCAGCTTCTCGATGTTCGGCTTCTCCACCATCTACATCATCTTCGAGGAGGACGTCGAGTTCTACTGGTCGCGCAGCCGCGTGCTCGAAAAGCTCAACAGCCTGCCCGCCGGCACGCTGCCGAAGGGCATACAGCCGGCGCTCGGCCCGGATGCCACCGCCCTCGGCCAGATCTACTGGTACACGCTCGAAGGCCGCGACCCCGACGGCAACCCGGCGGGCGGCTGGGACCTGAACGAGCTGCGGAGCGTCCAGGACTGGAACGTTCGCTACAAGCTGACGGCCGCCGAGGGGGTCGCCGAGGTCGCGTCCGTCGGCGGGTTCGTGCAGGAGTACCAGATTGACGTCGACCCGGCCGCCATGCGGGCCCACCGCGTGACGCTCGGCCAGATCGTCCGGGCGGTGCAGATGTCGAACGTCGACGTCGGCGCCCGGACGATCGAGGTGAACGACGTCGAGTACGTGATCCGCGGGATCGGGTTCATCAAGACGGTGCGCGATATCGAGAGCACGGTCGTGCGGATGGCCGAGAACGTGCCGATCACCGTCCGCGACATCGCGCACGTCTCGCTCGGGCCGGCTCTGCGGCGCGGGGCGCTCGACAAGCAGGGCGCCGAGGCGGTCGGTGGCGTGGTCGTCGTCCGGTACGGCTTCAATCCGCTCGAAGCGATCAACAACGTCAAGGCGAAGATCGAGCAGATCTCGCCCGGGCTGCCGTGGAAGGCGGTTGTCGATTACGAGAAGATCACCGCCGGGGAGATGCGGCGGTTCGCCGAGAGCCGCATCGCGCACCCGATCATTGACCCGGGCCGCGTGTCCGATGAACAGCTTCGCCACTTCGCCGGCGCCCAAGACTTCGAGGCGTTCGACGAGGACGAGCTGAACAGATCGGCCTGGCTCGACTGGATGCGGACGACGCCGCGCGACGAGTGGCCCCGCTGGCTGTCGACCGAGGGCTTCCCGGCCTACGTCGGCGGCGAGCTCAACCAGGACGGCTGGAAGGACTGGCTGCGGGACGTGCCGCGCGAGGAGTGGCCGGACTGGATCACGACCAGCCGGCTGACGATCGTCCCGTTTTACGACCGGACCGGGCTGATCTACGAGACGCTCGGCACGCTGAGCTCGGCGCTCTACGAGGAGATCCTGGTCACGATCATCGTCGTGCTCATCGCGGTGCTCCACCTGCGGAGCTCCGCGCTCATCAGCAGTTCGCTGCCGCTCGCCGTCCTGATCTGTTTCATCGCCATGAAGCTCGCCGGCGTCGACGCGAACATCGTCGCGCTCTCGGGCATCGCCATCGCGATCGGGACGATCGTCGACATGGGGATCATCGTCTGCGAGAACATCCTCCGGCACCTCGACGAAGCGGACCCCGACGAGAACCGTCTCGAGGTGGTTTACCGGGCATCGCGCGAGGTCGGCGGCGCCGTCCTCACCGCCGTGTCGACCACCGTCATCAGCTTCCTGCCCGTATTCACGATGACGGGCGCCGAGGGCAAGCTGTTCAAGCCGCTCGCGTTCACCAAGACGTTCGCCCTCGTCGCGTCGCTGATCGTGGCGCTGACGATCATCCCGCCGGCGGCGCACGTGCTGTTCACGTTCCGGATCGACTCGAAGCGCCTGCGCCGGCTGGCGCTCGGCGGGCTCGTCGCCGCGGGCGTCGTCCTGATCGCTCTCTTCGGCTGGTGGCTGGCGGGCAGCGTGCTCGCGTTGATCGGCGCGTATTACCTCGCAGCCGAACGCCTGCCGGAGCGGGTGACCCGCTGGGGGCCGCTGGCGGCGACGGCGCTCGCGGTCGTCATCGTCGGCGTGATGCTCACGCGCCACTGGCTCCCGCTCGGCCCGGCGCTGGGGTTCGTCCACAACTTTATCTTCGTGGCGGCGATGATCGGCGGGCTGCTCGCCTTCTTCAAGCTCTTCCAGCGCGCCTACGGGCCGATCCTTCGCTGGTTCCTCGCCCACAAGCTCGTCTTCGTCTGCATCCCGGCCGCCTTGGTCCTGCTCGGCGGGCTCGCGTGGCTCGGTTTCGGCAACATCTTCAGCCCGGTCCCGGCGGCGGTCGACCGGGCCGGCGGCGATCCGGGCGTCGTCAAGGAGACGTCGTTCTGGGTCGGCATGTCCGAGGCGTTCCCCGGGCTGGGCAAGGAGTTCATGCCGCCGCTCGACGAGGGCTCGTACCTGCTGATGCCGACGACCATGCCGCACGCGTCGATCGGCGGGTGCCTCGACGTGCTGCGGACCCAGGACCGGGCGATCAGCGCCATCCCCGAGGTCGACCGCGCGGTCGGCAAGATCGGCCGCGTCGACAGCCCGCTCGACCCCGCGCCCATCTCGATGATCGAGACGGTCATCACCTACAAGCCCGAGTACAAGACCGACGCGGCAGGCCACCGGCTGCGGTTCCAGTACGACACGGAGGCCGGCGAGTTCGTCCGCGATGCGCGCGGCGAGCTGATCGAGGACGAGGCCGGCCGGCCGTACCGCAACTGGCGGCCCGAGATCGAGTCGCCCGACGACATCTGGAAGGAGATCCAGCAGGCGGCGAAGATCCCCGGCACCACCGCCGCCCCGAAGCTCCAGCCCATCGCCGCTCGGCTCGTCATGCTCCAGAGCGGCATGCGGGCCCCGATGGGCGTGAAGATCAAGGGCCCCGACCTGAAGACGATCGAGCGGGTCGGCCTGCGGATCGAGGAGCTGCTCAAGCAGGTGCCGAGCGTCCAGCCCGACACCGTCGTCGCCGACCGCATCATCGGCAAGCCGTACATCGAGATCGAGGTCGACCGCGATGCCATCGCCCGGCACAACATCCACGTGCGGCAGGTGCAGGACGTGATCGAGGTCGCCATCGGCGGGCGGCGCATCACCACCACCGTCGAAGGACGCGAGCGGTATCCCGTCCGCATCCGCTACCAGCGCGAGCTGCGCGACCAGATCGAGGAGCTGGCCAACATCCTCGTCCCCGCGCCCGACGGCACGCAGGTCCCGCTCGGCCAGTTGACCGAGATCCGTTACGTCCGCGGGCCGCAGGTGCTGAAGGGCGAGGACACGAACCTGGTCGGCTACGTCGTCTTTGACAAGAAGACCGGGCACGCCGAGGTCGACGTCGTCGAGGAGTGCCAGGCGTACCTCGCCGAGAAGACGGCGGCGGGCGAGTTCAACCGCCGCGGCTGTGACATCGAGTTCGCCGGAAACTACCAGATCCAGCTCCGCGCCCAGCAGCGTGTGGCGATCGTCCTCCCGCTCGCGGTGTTCACGA
>JAWODX010000039.1:0-4510 GCA_046483085.1 Planctomycetota bacterium | reverse complement strand
AGCTTGAGTTCGTCGGCGCCCCCAGCGGGCTGCCGCCCCAGCCGTTGCCCGGCGCCGGGACGTATCCCGTCCCCGTCCCGTCGCTGGCTGACGGCGCGCACGACCTGACCGCCGTGTTCACCCCGGCGGTCATCGCGCCGCTCCGCCATACCGTCCAGGTCACCATCGACACGGAGGGCCCGGAGGTCGCGACGAAGACGGACGGCAGCGGCGAGTACGACATCACGTTCGCGACCGTGTTCCCCGGGCTGCGCGTCGTCTTCGCCGACGAGGTCGGCATGGACGAGCCGTCCATCGTGGACAAGGCAAACTACGCCGTCTGGGCGAGCGGGGGCGACGGGACCTTCGGCGAGCCCAACGACATCGACCTGACCGGCGACATCGACCACATCTACAGTTGGAACCCCGAGCACAACGTCGCCAGCCTGTGGTTCTCCCACGACCTGGCCGACGAGGTCTATCGCCTCATCATCCGCGGGACAGGGAGCGTCCGCGACCTGGCCGGCAACCGCCTGCTCGACGGCGCCGACTTCGAGATCCTCCTGGAGCGGAACGAGCAGGCGGCCACCGTCGCCCTCGACCTCCAGGCGGCCAGCGACCACGGCACGGCCGACGACGACGACCTCACCAACGACCCGACGCCGACGTTCGACGTCACGGTCAACGAGGCGGGTGTGATTCACGTCTACTCCGCCGACCACACGTTCGACCAGACGCGCGTGGTCTCCGCCGCCGGCACCGAGGCGTTCACCCCCGCCGCCGACCTCGACGACGGGCTCCACACGATCACCGCCGACTTCACACCGACCAGCGGCGCGGGGGCGACCGACAGTCTGGACGTCACGATCGACACCCGCCCGCCCGAGGTGGCGATGGGGGCCGGGGGCAGCGCGCTGATCTTCGACGGTTCGGACGACTACGTGTCGACCCCGGTCGACATCGACCAGGGCAGCGGATCGCCCGGGGCTACATTCGAGGCGTGGGTCCGACCGACGAGCACCTCGGGCGGCCGACACTACGTGATCAGCACCGACAACGGCGGGTACGACTGGTCGCTGCTGCGCGAGGGCGGCACGTGGTATGTGTTCACCGGGAGCGGCTCGAGGTCCACGGGGTTCTCGGTGGACGTCGACACGTGGCAGCACGTCGCCGCCGTGTTCATTCCCGGCACCGGCGTCGAGTTCTACAAGAACGGCGAGCGGGCCGAGATCCCCCAGATCGGTTACGACGGCTCGGACCGGGACGTCGCCATCGGTCGCCGTCCGGGCAGCGGCGGATACTTCGCCGGAACCATCGACGAGGCACGCGTCTGGCAGACGGTTCGCACCCAGGAACAGATCAGCGGGAGCATGCACGAGCCGCTGACCGGCGCCGAGCCCGGCCTCCTCGGCTACTGGAATCTGGACGAGGGGGCGGGTGATGCCGCCGCCGACGGCAGCCCGAACGGGAACGACGGGACGCTGGGCACCGGCTCCGCCCGCCCTGTCTGGACCGATGACGGCGGCCCCGTGATCATCCCGCGCGACCAGTCGCAGCCGCCGGTCGAGCGGCGGGTGTTCCTGTTCGACGAGCCGATCGACACGGGCACGTTCGACCCGGCCGCCGACGTCGCGTTCTCGGGGCCGGGGACGGCGACGGTCGACGGGAGCGACCGGTTCTACCGCGTCTCATTTGACCCCATCTGGACCGCCGGGACGTACACGGTCACCGTCGGCCCGCACGTCGCGGACCCGGCGGGGAACGAGCTGGACTTCGACGGGAACGGCGTCGGCGGCGAGCCCGGCGACGAGTATGTCGACAGCTTCGAGGTCCTGCCCGACACCACGCCGCCCGTCGTGACGAACGTGATCCTCCAGCCGAGCGGGCTGGCCGTCGATCCGGCCGCCGGCGCCGCGGGCATCGGCGTCACGGGCGTCACCCTCGACCTGTCCGAGCCGATCCAGGGCCCCCTGGTCCTCCCGGCCGGCTTCGAGTTGCTCAACCTGGGCGCGGACGGGCAGCCGGGCGGCGGGGACGACACCGCGGTCACGCCGCTCGCCGTGACCCCGTCGGCCGAGAGCGTCGATGTCGATTTCGGCGGGGCGCTGCCGTACGGCAAGTACCAGTTGACCGTCGACGACACGGTGGTGGTCGACCTGGCCGGGAACCCGCTCGACGCGCCGTTTGTGTTCGACGTCACCAGCTATCACGGCGTGCACGCCGACTCGGTCTTCTGGACCTCCGACAGCGACGGCTCGTGGGACGATCCCTCGAACTGGAGCACGGGCGTCGTCCCCGGCGCCGGCGACCGGGTGGTGATCGACCGCATCGGCGCCGACCCGGTCGTTTCGGTGAACAGCAACACGTCGGCGCTCACGCTGGACTCCGAGGAGCCGATGGTCATCGCGGACGGCGAGCTGACCCTGCACGGCCCGTCCGAGATCGCCGGCGACTTCACCATCAACAACAACCGGACCGTGACGGTCACCGGCGCCGGGGCGTCGCTCCTGGTGACCGGGCCGACCCACATCGACGGCGCGAACCTGTACGCGAAGGCCGGCGGCGTGATCGAGATGCCGCAGGTGACGAGCTACACCAACCTCGGCGGCGGGCACTGGGCGCACCGATGGCTCCGTGCGACGGGGGCGGGCAGCCGCCTCTCGCTGCCGAACCTGGAGACGCTGACCGGGAACGGCGGCTGGTGGTGCGAGATGTACGTCGAGGCGCTCGACGGCGGCGAGGTCGACCTCGGCTCCACCACCCACATCAGCCAGGAGGTCGAGCTGCAGACCACGGGCGCCGGCAGCCTGCTCGACCTGTCGTCGCTCGAGGACTTCACCGGCCGGTTCAACAACTCGTCGTCCGGCTTCACCGTGAAGGATCAGGGCACCCTCCGGTCGCCGAATCTCGCGACGGTCGCCACCGCCCACATGCGGTTCGACGGCACGGGCGTGATGGACACGGGCCAGATCACGTCGTACACCGGGGGCGGAACGGTCAAGCTCTCCGGGACCGACCGCGACTTCGGCGCGCTGGAGACGCTGAACCACATCCGCGTCGAGATCAACGGCGTCCCGCAGCAGTTCCCCCTGCTGACGAACGCCGACGGCTCGTCGTTCCTGGTCTCCGGCGGGGTGACGGTGACCATCCCGCTCGTGACCACTTACACGAACACGCTGGGCGGGAACTGGGCGCACGCATACTTCCGGGCGACCGGCGCCGGGACGGTCCTCTCGTTCCCGAACCTGACCAGCTTCACCGGCAGCACCCACTGGTGGTCCGAGAGCTACCTCGAGGCGCTCGACGGCGGGCGGCTGGACCTGAGCGCGGCGACCCAGATCGAGAAGGAGATCGAGTTCAAGGCCACCGGCGCCGGCAGCCTGCTCGACCTGTCCTCGCTCACCACCTTCCACGGCCTCTTCAACAACTCGTCGTCGGGCTTCACCGCCACCGACCAGGGCACCATTCTCTGCCCGAACATGGACACGGTGATCACCGCGAACATGACGTTCGACGGCACCGGCGTGATGGACACGGGCCAGATCACCTCGTACACCGGCGGCGGCACGCTCAAACTTTCGGGGATCGATCGCGACTTCGGCGCGCTGGAGACGCTGAACCACATCCGCGTCGAGGTCAACGGTGTCCCGCAGCAGTTCCCCCTGCTCACGAACATCGACGGGTGCTCGTTCCTCGTGTCCGGCGGCGTGACGGTGACCATCCCGCTCCCCACCAGCTACACGAACACGCTCGGCGGGAACTGGGCGCACGCCTGGTTCCGGGCGAGCGGCGCCGGGACCGTGCTTTCGCTGCCCGCCCTGACCACGTTCGTCGGCAGCACCCACTGGTGGTCCGAGACCTACATCGAGGCGCTGGAGGGCGGCGAGGTGGACTTCAGCGCCGTGACGCACGCGTCGAACGAGCTGGAGTTCCTCGCCGACGGCGCGGACAGCCGGCTCGACCTGTCGGCGCTCCAGGACTTCACCGGGATGTTCAACAACTCGTCGTCCGGGGTCACCACCTCCGACCAGGGACGGATCGACTTCGGCACGGCGGTCGCCGGGACCTCGGTCGCCACCGCCAACATGTCGGTCGGCGACGGCCCGGGCCTGCACACCACCGAGCTGCAGCTCGGGGCCAACACGAAGCTGGTCGGGTCGGGCGCGGTGCACGGCGACGTGGTGAACGGCTCGTCGGTCCAACCGGGCGGTGAGCCGGGCGGGCTGACCATCGACGGCGACTACAGCCAGACCGCCGCCGGGTCGCTCGCCATCCAGGTCGGCGGCACGGCGCCGGTCACCGGCCACGACGTCCTGACCATCACCGGGCACGCGGACCTCGCCGGGACGCTGGCCCTCTCGCTCATCGACCCGTTCGTCCCCGCCCTCGGCGGGGACGAACGGGTCGATGAGCGAGAGGGCCAGCGTCCCGGCGAGGTCCGCGTGCCCGGTGATGGTCAGGACGTCGTGGCCGGTGACCGGCGCCGTGCCGCCGACCTGGATGGCGAGCGACCCGGCGGGGGTCTGGCTGT
>JAWODX010000548.1:0-3332 GCA_046483085.1 Planctomycetota bacterium | reverse complement strand
GGACCCCCGGCCGGGCCGGCTCGAAGAGGTTCAGCGAATCGCACCGCCTGGCCCACGCCCACCGCTGCACCATCGTCACCGTCCCCTACAAGCACCGCGGCACGGTGGACCCCCACGTGGTCCCGCCCGTGGCCGGCCGCGGGAATGACTATGGCTTTACCACGCATGGCGGATACAACCGCCCGGCAGGCAGGCCGATCCACCGCGCTTCCCAGCACGGCGACCCTTGCATCCCAGTGCTCGGCGATCGGGTTGGGCCAGTTCTCGTGGAACGGCAGGTAGAAATAGTTGACCGGCACGCCGCCCCGGGGACAGCCCTTGAACATCGACCCGTCGAAGAGCGGGCCGCAATTCCGGTCGAACTCGGTCCAGTCTTTCACCCGCTGGTCATCCCCCCGGCCGGCCACGGGCGGGACGACGTGGGGGTCCACCGTGCCGCGGTGCTTGTAGGGGACGGTGACGATGGTGCAGCGGTGGGCGTGGGCCAGGCGGTGCGATTCGCTGAACCTCTTCGAGCCGGCCCGGCCGGGGGTCCGATAGCTGTTCAGGTCGCCGTAGAAGTTCAACTCATCCGGGAGCGTGAACGCATGAACGCGCAACTCGACGGGCAGCGCCACCGGGTTCACCCCCCTGGCCGAGACCGACAGGCGGCCGCGATAGCGACCCGGCGGCGTGCGCTTCGGCACGAGCACGTCCAGGAAGAACGCCTGGTTTCTCTGCGCGGGCACCTTGTTCTTCGGCCAGGGGACGTCGAGCCCCCGCCCGCGGTCGATGGGGATCGCGTATTCGCCGTACCAGCGCCGCCCGCTCTTCACGTACCAGACCGCGAACAGGCGGATGTGCCGCCGGTCGATCGGCGTCGCCCCCGCCGCATCCTCCGGCTGCAGGCTCGACGGGACCACCCGCACGTTCTCCAGTGTGCCCCGCGTCGCCTCGACGCAGAGCTGGAAGCCGACGATCTCGCCGCGCGCCGCCGACAACAGCACGGCCCCCCTCTTCCCGGACCAGACCGGGTTGCTCCGCCGCCACCTGCCGGCCCCGTCCGTCGGATCGATTTTCACAGTGTCCGGAAACGCCCACACCCGCATGCGGTCCGCGTGGACGGGCGGGTCGGCGGCGGGCTGGTCGAGCTTCACGGGCCGGAGCCGCTCGGGCCTGGGCAGGGCGTCGCTGGCGCGGCCGGTGGCCGACGCCCACGGCCCCGCGATCCCGCCCGCGCTGATCGCCCGCACCCGGACGCGGAGTTCTTGCCCCGGGTCAAGGTCGGCGATGACCACCTTCTGCCGGCCGTTCTCCATCACCGCGGCGGGAGGCACGCGGTACGTGGCGATGACGACCGGCTCACCGATGCCCGGGGGAAATGGGATTCGCCACCGATCCAGCGGCTTCCCGTTGATCTCCACCTCGTACGCGAACGCTCCGTCCGGCGGGGCGATGAGCAGGTCGGCGGCGCCCGAGTCGAGCGACGCCCGGCCGGGATCGGGCCGCACGCGGACACGGGGCGCGGCCGGCGCCGCCTCGGCGCGGCCGTCCACCCGGACGATCAGGTAGGGCGCCGAGTCGCCGGACTCGCGCGAATAGACGTAGTTGTTCGCCCGCATCTGGCCCGATTCGTCCATCACCAGCAGCCCGTCGGACGCCCCCGCCACGAGCGCCTGGATGAGGTAGTCGGGCACGTCCACCCGGATCCAGCGCTCGTCCAGGCGGACGAGCTCGGTGTGGTGCTGGAGCGTGTTGCCGTTGCCCATCGTCACGTCGCTGAGGCACGAGCCCGGGTACGCCCAGGGGCGGCGCTGATAGCTCGCCTCCATGAACGTCGCCCCGTGGCCGGCCGTGTCGCGGGCGTACGTCTTTGCCTTGCCTTCGACCCAGCGGGACGAGACCGTCGAGAGGCCGATCTTGCGCAGCCTGTTCCGTTCGCCCGACTCGCGCAGGTGGAGCTGCCCGCCGCGGATGCGGCGGCCCCTGAGCGCGGACACGTCGAACCGAAGCAAGGACATCTCCTGGATGCCCTTCAGCTTGAGCTGCTTGCCCGCGCCGACGTTGTCGTGCTTCTGCGAACGGTGCGCACAGACCCAGACGTCCGCGATCACCGGGACACGGACTTCCTGCGCCTGGACGGCCCCACACAGGAGCGAACAGGCAGCGACCGCGAAAAGTCGTCTCATGTTCGTCTCGCCTCGTTGCCGGCCGGCCGCTCGGTTTACACGCGCCATCGTATCCGCAATTGGTATCGGAGTCGAGCCGCAAGCGAAGAACCGGGACAAAGGGTTCGGGAAGAGAAAGGGAATCCGATCCGGCGTTGACTCGGCGCCCGGCGGTGCGTACGCTCTGCGAGCGGACCCGCACACTTGAGGAGGCGACGATGGAACTGACGGTCGGGCAGGCAGAGGGCGACATTCGAGGCGACACGAACCTGGCGATCCAGGCGGCAGTCGACCAGGCCGCGGCGGCCGGCGGGGGAACGGTCACGCTCCTGCCCGGCATGTACACGATGCACGACGCCGTGCGCATGCGGTCCCACACGTCGCTCGTCGGCTCGGGGGACGGGACCGTGCTTCGCAAGGCCGACGGCTGGGAGGCGCGGCTCTGGGAGGACGGCGACTGGGGCAACGAGTGGGCGGCGTGCGATCCGCTCCCGCCCGTCGAGATCGGCCAGGGCGTGCAGATCACGTCGGACCGCGACACCGGCTGGAGCACGACGGTCGCGACCGTGGTCGCCGTGGAGGAGAACCGCGTCCGCGTGTCGCGGCCGTTCGAGGGGAATCACATGGTGCGCGACAACGCTCGCATCTCGGCGACCCACTCGATCATCGACGTCGACGGCGCGCACGCGGTGTCGATCCGCGACCTGGTCATCGATGGGAACCGGGCCAACAACGTGCGGCTGGACGGCTGCCGCGGCGGCGGCATCCACGGCCTGTTCTCGAACGACGTCTCGGTCGCCGGCGTGACGGTTCGGGACCTGAACGGCGACGCGATCAGCTTCCAGCGGTCCGACGACTGGACCGTCACCGGCTGCCTGACGGAGGGGAACACGGGGCATGGGCTCCATCCCGGCTCGGGTTCGCAGCGGCCGATCGCGCGCGACTGCGTCTCGCGGGGGAACGGGAACTGCGGGATCTTCGTCTGCTGGCGGGTGCGGCACGGGCTCTTCGAGCGCAACACGTTCGAGTCGAACACGGCGGCCGGCGTCTCGATCGGCCACAAGGACACCGACAACGTGTTCCGCGAGAACCGGATCGTCGGGAACGAGGGGCCGGGGATTTTGTCCCGGGACGAGGCCGCGCCGATGTGCCCCGACCGATGCAGGTACGAGTCGAACGTCATCG
>JAWODX010000489.1:0-4171 GCA_046483085.1 Planctomycetota bacterium | reverse complement strand
CTCAAATTTAAGTTCAGTGAGGCAGTGCTAGGTGAGTACAGACAAACGAAGAGGGGGACAGGGAGCGCGAAGGCCAGCTTCGATCCGATGTCTCGTAGGCAGCCGTTTGAATTCTCAACATGTGAGGGAAACAAGAGTGTCAAGGCAGACCGGAAGAGAGGGCCGCAACCTCTCGTTCCTGTCGGGGGTGTGTCTCCTAGCATGCTTTGTCACCCTAACACTCACTGCCGGCTTGCGCAGCAACCCACCCACGGCGCTCGGCACCGAAAGAAAAACCGCCAAAGGACTTGCCCCGCCTGCCCCGGAAATCCCTACAGTCTGCACGGGAGATCGCATGTGTTCGAGGGTTGTGAGCGGGACATCCCGGATGACTCTGGTTATTACCGCCACAGAGGATGGGCTTGACCGCATCCGTGAGTACCAAACCCCCACATTCCACCAACGAATAGTGTCGCGTTCGGAGCACAGTGTCAAGGTCGAAGTTGAGAGCGAGGCTGTCCTAAACACCGATGCCCCTTTCCCGTTGAACACACAGTTGCTTCCTAGCGACGTTGGGCATTATCTTCAGGCAACTAGCTATCAACAATCGGACCATCCGGAGCTCATGGCTGTTTCACAAGATCTCACATCAGAAGCTACGACGGAGGCCCAAGCCGTTGTCGGAATCCTAGATTGGGTGCGCGCGAACATCACGTACGACTACTCCTTTTCGCTTGATCGTGACGCCCTCTCCGTGTACAGGAATCGCAGCGGCGTCTGCAGCGGCTTCTCTAACCTAGCAGTGGCTCTCCTTCGAGCGGCGGGAATACCATCCCGGGTGCAGGTCGGCTGCTCTATGTGGTCACTCCCACACGGTGGAGGACACTCATGGATCGAGGTCTACTACGCGGACATAGGATGGGTCCCCTCCGAGCCGCAGGGTTACCAGAACTTCATCACGAGCCAAATGGTCGCTGAGGAGTGGCCTTATTGGTGTGGTCACGAGGACACCACAATTGTCTTGGAAGACCACGAATTGCCGGACAGCCTCTATGTGAATCGAACTCCGTACAGCGATGACGTCTGGCACAAGGTTGTCACTGCGTTCGTGCCCGCCTGGGACCGCCATCCACTGAGTGTTGCGCCAGAGACCCCGTCTATCATGGTTTGGCCAGACCAGGATCCGGAGGGTCGCCTCCTCGAAGTTGAGAACACAGGATGCTACTCTACGAGGTGGAGCCTTTGGTCCGAAGCAGATTGGATCGACTTCTCACCCACCGAGGGCACGGTCCGTTCCACAGTCCTTGTTTCTGTCGAACCGGCGCTGATGTCTGAGGGCCTGAACGAGACCGACATTCGCGTCTACCAGGAGTACGGTGACGCCTCGAGGACCATACCAGTGAAGGCATGGTGGGCTCAAGAAGTTCACCGAAAGTACTTGCCTCTCGCGCTCGTTGGCCGGAGCAGTAATCAACGTGCTGTTCGCCACATGTAGCGCCGGCAGAGGATCGTCCGGCCGGCTCGGGTCAGGTACCCTTCCATCAGGATGCCGCGCTCGTCCGGCTGCCCTTCGTCGAGGTCGAGCACGCGAAGGCAGGTGAAGGCGCGCTGCCCGATCCGCACGCGGGCCACGCCGAGGCCGATCGCGCCGCCGGTCCGGAGCGAGCGGTCGTCCGACTGGACGTAGACCCCATCGTCCGTCTCGCGGAACCGGCCGCGGTCTTCCAGGCGTCGCGGGGCCTCGCCCCAGTCGTCGTCGAAGCCCTCATCGAGACAGGTGAAGAGCTCTCGCGTGCCGTCTTCGTCGAGCTTGAGCGTGGCGAGCCAGCCGGCGGTCGTCTCCGTCAGCCGGGCGAACATGCGCCACGGCGCTGCCCCGCCCGCCTTCGGCTCCCAGTCGCGGACCTCGATCTCGACGCAGTCGACCCCGTGGACGCGCGCCGGCCGCACCGCGCGGAGATCGCTCGCGCCGGACAGGCCGCCGGTCGGCGGATCGTACGTCGCCCACCGGGTCCGCTCGCCCGGCGCGGGCACGGCGAACCACCAGCGGAGCTCGGGACATTCGACGGCGAACGGCTCGGCCCGGCTCGGCCCGATCACGATGCCCGGCCGGGTCCTGGGGAACGGCGGCGGACCGCTTCGCCCTCGCTTCGGCATCCGGCGTCCTCCTGCGTCGCTGAAGGAACAAGTATCGAAATAACGGGCGATGGTACGAGGTCTGCCCGGCCGGGTCCACTGAAAAATCCGACCGGCGTCGGCCCCGTCGAGTTAAAGCGCCGGCGCCGGGAGAATCCGCGTATAATCGGTGGGCATTTGCTACGGGTTCGCGAGCGAATCGATGAGTGAACTGCGGCTGGGACACTGGACGATGCCGACCGGCGACCTCGGCCGGCCGGATCCGCTTCCGCAACTCCTGTCGGACGCCGGCGTGCACGGCAGACAGACCGAACTGGAGGAGGCGTTCGAAGACGACGAAAGGCGGTACGTGCGCTACGGCCGGGTGCCCGGGTGCCTCCCCTATTCGCGCTGGTGTGGCTACTCGCGGAACCGGACGCCGACCCGGCACCGGACGGCCGTGCTGGAAAATGACATCCTCCGGGCGACGTTCCTGCTCGACCTCGGCGGCCGGCTCTGGTCGCTCGTGCACAAGCCCAGCGGCCGTGAGCTGCTGTACGTCAATCCCGTGCTGCAGCCGGTCAACGTGGGTACCGTGGGCATGTGGTTCAGCGGCGGGGTCGAGTGGAACTGCGGCATCCGCGGGCACACGCCGCTGACCTGCTCGCCGCTCTGGGCGGCCGCGGTCACCGGGTCCGACGGCCGGCCGATCCTCCGGCTCTACGAGTTCGAACGCATCCGCTGCCTCGCCTACCAGGTGGACTTCTCGCTCCCCGACGGCTCGCCCTGCCTGTTCGCCCGGATGCGGATCGTCAACCCGCACGACCGCGAGACGCCCATGTATTGGTGGTCGAACATCGCGGTGCCCGAGCTCGAGGGCGGCCGGATCGTCGTGCCGGCGGCGAGCAGCGTCCGCTTCCGCTACAACGGCGCCGTCAGCCGCGGCAGTGTGCCCCTTCAGAACGGGCACGACGTGACCTACCCGACGAACCCGTCCGCGGCCGCCGATTCCTTCTACGAGGTGACCGAGCAGGACCGGCCGTGGATCAGCTCGCTCGACCCGGAGGGCTGCGGCCTGGCACAGATGTCCACCCCGCGCCTCAAGGGGCGCAAGCTGTTTCGGTGGGGTATGCGGCCCGGCGGGCGAAACTGGCAGCGGTTCCTCTCGCCCGGCGGCCCGCCCTACATCGAAAATCCAGGCCCAGACCCTGCCCATGCCGCCCGGCGCCGAATGGTCCTGGCTCGAAGCATACACCCTGGTGGAAGCGGACGCCGCGGCCGTGCACGGGGACGACTGGGCCGCGGCGGTCGAGGCCGTGCGCGCGCGGCTCGACGCGGCGGCAACCGCCGACGAGCTGGCCGCCCGCTTCGAGGCGGCGGCCGACGACGCCGATCGCCCGCCCGATGCCGTCCTCCACCGCGGCTCCGGCTGGGGCGCGCTGGAGCGCCGCCGGCGCGAGGCCGCAGGCGAGCGACCGTTCTGCTCCGACGCGCTCGTCTTCGACGACGAGTCGATCGGCGACCCCGAGGCGCCCTGGCTTGAGCTGATCGAGTCGGGCGTCCTGCCCGAGGCGGACCCGGACGACGGCCCGGCGTCGTGGATGGTGCAGCCCGAGTGGCGGGCGCGGCTGCGGCGGTCCGTCGAGCAGAGACAGGGCGACCACTGGACGAGCTGGCTTCACCTGGGGGTGATGGCCGGCTACGAGGGAGAGAACGACGCGGCCCGGTCGGCGTGGGAGACGTCCGTCGACCGGGCGCCGTCCGCCTGGGCGTACCGCAACCTCGCCGTGCTGGCTGCCCGCGAGGAGCGCCTGTCGGCGGCGGCGGACCTCATGGTCCGGGCGCAGGCGCTGCGGCCCGACGTGCCCACGCTGGCCGTCGAGGCCTGCCAGGCGCTGGTCCGCGCCGGCCGCCCGCGCGAGGTGTTCGCCCTGATCTCGGGGCTGCCGGAGACGGTCCGGGCCTATCCGCGTCTGCGCGTCGTCGAGGCCCAGGCGGCGCTCGAGGCCGACGAGCTCGACCGGGTCCAAGCCATCACCGACGACGAGCTCGGGGGGCCCGACATCCGGGAGGGCGA
>JAWODX010000285.1:0-12974 GCA_046483085.1 Planctomycetota bacterium | reverse complement strand
CTCCAGCCCCGGCATCGGCGTGGAGGATGGCATCGTCTATCTGCAGGCCAATCGGTTCCACGTCGGGGTTGCGGGCATCCACGACGTGGTAACGTGGCCCGGCCCTTGACCTCGATGATCCGTTTCAGCTTGCCCGCCGCTGCGGCCGCGGCGGCTTCCCCCGCCTCCTTCGCGCTGTCTGATATCGACAGTTGCATGGCGCTTTCGCCTCCTTCCGGTGCGGGCTTAGTCGATGCCGGCCGACCCGCCCACGACCAGTGAAAGGGCGCCGCGGGGGCAATTCCCCACGCAGGCGCCGCATCCCACGCAGCGCGCCCGATCGATCCGGGCGATGCGATCCACCCGGATGGCGGCGTGCAGGCAGACCCGTTCGCAAATCCCGCACCCGGTGCAGCGCGACCGGTCCACGACCGCGTAGCGCTTCTCGGCCACCGCCGTCGCTGACAGGCGGTCGATCCGGTCCCGCACTTCCCGCAGTTCCTTTTCCAGCGCCGCCACTTTGTTCCGGAGCTCGTTCATGGGCCCGGCGCTCCGCTTGACGTTCTACCCGATGAACATTATACTAGTAACTAAACTGGTGTCAAGCGGCAAAAAAAACCGCGACGCGCGTTTGGCCGCGTCTCGCAGCCAGGGTACCCGCGAGGCACGGCACCAGGAGAGAACGGAAACGGCAGCGGCGGAAAGGAGTCGAGACAAGTGAAGCCGGACGCTCAGGCGTGGCTGGCACAGAAGGCTGCGGGGTTTCTCCGAAGGATCGGCGTCAGTCCCGCCCAGACCGTGCTCGATTTCGGGTGCAACACGGGCAACTACACGCGGGCGGCCGCCGGCATCGTCGGCCGGGCCGGCCGGGTGGTTGCCCTGGACAAGGACAAGGAATCACTCGAGGGGCTGAACAAAGAGGCGAAGAAGAAGGGATGGAAGAACGTCGAGTGCCTGTCTGTTTCGGCGGACGGTGCGATCCCGCTCGCACCGGGTTCGGTCGATGTCGTCCTGCTCTACGACGTGCTGCACCGCGGCTACTTCCCGGAGCAGCCGCAGCGGGAACGGGCGCTCGCCCGCATTCACCGCGTGCTGAAGCCGGGCGGGATGCTTTCTTTCTATCCCACGCACCTGAGGAAATACGCGATGACGTTCCGCCGTCAGCTCGGGGAGGTCGCCCGGGCGGGCTTCGTGCTCGACGACGAATCGAGGCGGACACTGGTCCACGACGGCCGGCTCGTGCGCGGCCGCGTGTTCGGGTTCCGCAAGCGGGCCCGGGCGCGCCAGCAGGCGGCGACCGAGTGACGCGAGACCTCGCTGCCACCGTCCACTCCGGCCGGTGGTTCCTGACATTTGATTTGCAGGATGGACAGGCGCCCGAGATCGACCGACTCGTAATATCAAAAGTCAAGAACCACTAACCAGCGTGTCGTTTGATCTGAAACATCGGCACATCCCCCGGTGGGATTCCCACGCCGAAGACGAGGGCTTCGGGGGGCGCAAATCGTCGTAAGAAAGCTTGCAGCATTTTACACATTTCCTGCGCAGTCGGTTTGACTTCGCCGGCGGCATGTGGCATGATAAACGTCGGAGGGGCCGATACTTCGGCAGGCGCCCCGACGGCCCTGCCTGATGACACGGGACGCGGGGCACAACCCCCTGTCTGCGGAGCTACCAGCGGATCGTGGGTCGGTCTGAGCGCGCAGGGATGAACAAGCAACACGTTGTCGCCGTCGTCAGCCCGGACGACGCGCGCCGGGAGGTTCTCGTCCGCGCGTTCGCCGCCGCGGGGTTCGGCACGCTCGCCGCACCCCGGATCTCGGAACTCACCATCGAACAGGCCCGCGGGCCCGCCGTCCTCATCCTCGACGGATTCCACCCCGACCGCCTCCAGGCCCAGACCACCGAGGCGCGCCGACGCTGGCCCGTCGCCGACGTCTGGGCCGTCTCCGAGACCGCCCGGCTCCTCGCCAGCCGCCAACGCGACCGGGCGGGCATCCAGCACGTCTCCTGCGAAGGCATCCTCCAGCGCGCACTCCTCAGCCTCCGACCCGTCGACACCGACACGCTCGCCCTCGAACCCTCCGTCCTCGAAGCCAAGCAGCAGTGCGAGAGCTTCTTCGACGGAATCCCCGACCCCGTCTTCATCGTCTCGCCCGCACTCACCGTCGTCCGAGCCAACCGCGCGTTCTTCGACAAGGTCGGCCGCCCGCCGGGCGACGTGATCGGCAGACATTGCGTCGAAATCCTCCACGGAATCCTCGAACCCTGGAGCGAATACCTCCTCGCCAAGGTGCTCGAACGGCCCGAGCCCGTCCGATGGCAGCTCCCCGAAATCGCACTCGGCCAGACCTACCACTGCACCACGTTCCGCGTCACCATCGGCGCCGGACAGATCGGCGTCGCCCATCACCTCCGCGAACTGCCCGAGCCCCCCGCCCCCGGGACCGGCCGGCCCGACACCCGGCGCCGCGCCGGCCTCGGCCCCGTCGCACTCGGCATGATCCACGAGCTGAACAACCCGCTCGCCGCCGTCATCGGGTTCGCCGACGCACTGGAGCAGACCGCCGAACTCCCCGCCGAACTCGCCGCCGACCTCGCCAACATCAAGCACCAGGCCGGCCGATGCCGACGAATCGTCCAGAACCTCCTCCAGTTCTCCGGACCCGAACGGCCCAACCGCCGACCCACCGACGTCAATGACCTCGTCCGCCGCGCCGTCTCCGCACACGCCTACCACCCCGAATTCCAGGACGTCCAGGTTACCACCCGCCTCGACGAGACCGTCCCCGCCGTCCTCGTCGACCCGGACCAGATCGAGCAGGTCGTCCTCAACCTCCTCGTCAACGCCCAGGAGGCCGCCGGAAAGGGCGCCCGGCCCGGCCGCGTCGAGGTCGCCACCAGGACCGACGGCGACCACCTCGTCATCACCGTCTCCGACGACGGGCCCGGCATCCCGCCCGCCGACCTGCCGCACATCTTCGAGCCGCTCTTCACCACCGCCGGCCCCGAAGAGGGGACCGGCCTCGGCCTGAGCATCTCGCGCGAACTGGTCCGACAGCACGGCGGCGACCTCGAGGCCGAGAACCGGCCCGAGGGCGGCGCCCGCCTCGCCGTCCGGCTCCCCCTCCTCCGCGCCGACACCGCCCCCCGGCCCCGCGACGTCACCGAAGCACGCGTCCTCGTCATCGACGATGAAGCCCTCATCCGCCGGCTCGTCGACAAGATGCTCGGCGCCAAGGGCGACCGGGTCATCGGCTGCGCGACCATCGACGATGCTCTCCGCGCCCTCCGCGAGCGGTCCTTCGACATCGTGCTCGCCGACTTCAGCCAGCTCGAGCAAGCCGCCGATCAGGTCACGCCCCTCCTCGACCAGCAGCCCGAGCTCCGGGACCGCATCATCCTCACCACCGGCCGCTTTGCCCCCGAGGAGGACCGGCCCGAACGCTTCTCCGCCAACCCCGTGCTCACCAAGCCGTTCACCGCCACACAGCTCCGCCGCCGCATCCACGACGCACTCGGGCCATGACCCGCCCGCATCGCAGCCGCGCCTGCCTCATCCCGCAGCGCCCGCCTTTGCCCACACGTTCCCGGGAGCCGCCGGTCGTGTGGATCCGTCGTTCGACCCTGCCCCCAGATCGCCCGATCCCGCCGACCGTGCCCCCACCCGGTTTGAACCCCGCCAGGCAGCCACGGACACCCCCGAATCTGACACATCAAAAAGCCTTACAGTAAGGCCGTCTGACAGAACTCTGGTGGAGCAGGCATTCTTGCCTGCTGCGCGGCAGACAGGAATGTCTGCCCCACCGTTTTGTTAGAGCTCCTGAGACTACTGCGCTGGTTTTCTAACCTCAGAGGCCGCAGAGCACGGGGAGAGAACGAGTTATGGCCTTTCCCCCAAGTCGGGCGCCCCAGATAAGCCCGAACGGAGAAAACGCCTCACGGTCCGCTCTCCGAGAACTTCTCTGCGATCTCCGCGATCTCCGCGGTGAGCTTTTAGCGTTGTCGGGCTCAATGTCCCACGTGGGACACCCATTGTGGGATTTTCGCCTGCGCGCGAGGGGCGGGGCGTTATGCGCCGGAGGCGCCCCGTGATGTGGCGCAGAATGCACCGCCGCTCCTCGGCTATGAAATACGTCGGCAGGCGGTCGTTCCCGTAAGCCGCTGTCTGACAGCATATTATGTGTTGGTCCGGAAAATCGGCCAGGTCTGGCACGCCATTTGCGCTCTAACAGGCTGAGATGGCAAGCGAGGGCAAAATCGCCGTCCCGGTCCATCTCGGCCGGGTCTCTCCGCTGTTCGACGCGGCGCAGCGGCTGGCCGTGTACCAGCCGGGCCCCGCGGGCGCCGCGGCGTCCGGTGAGATCCATGCGGCGGGCCTGGACCCGCAGCAGCGGCTTGCCGCGCTCCGCGAAAGCGGGGTGGGCACGCTGATCTGCGGCGCGATCAGCGCGTATGCGCACAACCTGCTCGCCGCGGCCGGAGTGCGGGTCATCCCGTGGGTGTGTGGACCGGTCGACGGCGTGGTGAACGCGTACCTGTCGGGGGGCCTTTCGGCGCCCCGGTGGGCGATGCCCGGCTGTCGGCGCGGCGCGCGGCGCCGCGGCCGGCGGGGCCGGGGACGCGGCCCCGGCAGACGAGGCCGATGGACAGGGAACTGGCGCTGACTGCGCCGAAAGGAGGGACCGATGCCACGCGGAGATGGAACCGGGCCGATGGGAATGGGTCCGATGACAGGACGAGCGGCCGGCTATTGCGCCGGCTACGGCGTCCCCGGCTACACGAACCCGGCCGGCGGCCGAGCTGTCGGCTTCGGCCGCGGCTTCGGATTCGGCGGGGGGCGCGGCTTCGGGCGCGGATTCGGCCGCGGCCGGGGTGGCTGGGGCCGGAGGAATTGGTTCCATGCGACGGGTATGCCCGGCTGGGCGCGAGCCGGCCGGGGGCTGCCCGCGTGGGGCGGCCGCGCGATGCCGTACCCGGCGCCGTACCGGATGTACTATTGAGCGCAGGAAAGGCCAAGGAAAAACAGGAGGTTGGGACGTGGGAAAAGAGTTCGTCTGCTGCTCTTCGGGCAGTGTGAGAATGTCCTTTCCCGATTTGCCAGTTTTCCACTTTTCCTTGTTTCGTTGTTGTTGACTCGAGCAGAGCGGGCCCCTGGCCCGCGGAAAGGAGGAAGCGATGCCCGGTGGAGATGGGACCGGCCCAGGTGGAATGGGCCCGATGACAGGACGAGCGGCCGGCTATTGCGCCGGCTACGGCGTCCCCGGCTACATGAACCCGGTCGGCGGTCGCGGCTTCGGCCGTGGTCGCGGGTGGGGCGCGCGGGGCTTTGCCGCCCCGCCCGCCTACGGCGGCGCGGTCCCGTACGGCGGCGCCGTTCCGTACGGCCAGCCGGCGCCGTTCGCCGGCCCGACGCGCGAACAGGAGCTCGCCGCGCTGAAGAACCAGGCGGAGTACCTGTCCGACGCGCTGGACCAGGTGAAGGGCCGGATGGCCGAGCTGGAAAAGGAGTCGGAGACGTCGTAACGTTCGACGGGCGGGGCGGGATCCGCTCTCGCCCCGCCCCCAACGGAGAGGAGCCAAGCGCATGAAAGTTGCCGTGACGACGAGTGACAAGGGATTGGACGCGCCGGTGGACCCCCGCTTCGGGCGAGCCCCCTGCTTCGTGTTCGTCGACGTGGACACGATGGAGGCCGAAACGGTGGAGAACGAGAATGTGACGGCGCCGGGCGGCGCGGGGCCGCAGGCGGCGCAGCTTGTCGCCGACAAGCAGGCCGAAGTCGTGCTGACCGGCAACTGCGGGCCGAACGCCTATCGGACGCTCCGCGCCGCCGGCATCCAGGTCGTCGTCGGCGTCGAGGGCACGGCTCGGGAGGCCGTCGAGAAGTTCAATAGCGGCGAGTACGCGCCCAGCGACGACGCGAACGTCGACGCGAAGTTCGGAATCTAGTTGGCAGACGGAACGAGGAGGATACAATGCCAAGAGGCGACGGAACCGGCCCGACGGGCGCGGGGCCCGGGACGGGCCGCGGCATGGGCGGCCGGAGCACAGGCGGGGGCGGACGCGGCGGCGGGTTCGCCATGGGCCCGGGCGGCAACTGTGTCTGCCCCAGTTGCGGCAACACCGCCCCCCACCAGCGCGGCGTGCCCTGCTACAAGCAGAAGTGCCCCGCCTGCGGCGCCGCGATGACCCGAACCCGATGATGATGCCATATGACTGAGTCCGCCTTCCCCGCCGAGCTCGAAGCCGCCGTGCGGTTCCACGGGCACCTGTGCCCGGGGCTGGCCATCGGCTACCGCGCGTCCCGGGTCGGGCTCGACCGGCTGGGCGCGTCCCGGGCCGAGGACGAGGAGCTGATCGCCATCGTCGAGAACGACTCGTGTTCCGCCGACGGCGTCCAGTGGCTGACCGGCTGCACGTTCGGCAAGGGCAACTTCTTCTTCCGTGACCACGGCAAGCAGGTCTTCACCTTCGCGCTCCGCCCCTCGGGCCGCGCCGTCCGGGTCGCCCTGAAGCCCCGCGACCGCCGCCCGGCGCCGGCCGACGACACCCGCGCCGCCGCCGTCGAACAGATGGTCACCGCGGCGGTCGACGCCCTGTTCGAGGTGAACGAGCTCACCATCGACCTGCCGCCCCGGGCGACCATCCGCGAGTCCGTCGTCTGCGACCGGTGCGGCGAGCCCGTGATGACCAGCCGGACTCGCCCGGTCGGCGGCCAGACCCTCTGCCTCCCCTGCGCCGACGCGGAAGACGGCCCCCCGGAGCAGCACACGAAGAACCCAGGACGGCCGCCTTGAGTGACCCCATGGACTACGACACACCGGAACAGGTCAAGCGGCTGGCCGAAGCCGAGCAGACGGCACGCCGGATCCTCGGCGTGAGCGAGGACGCCGGGCGCGACGAGGTCCGCCGGGCCTGGCTCCGCATCTGCCGCGATTCGCATCCCGACAAACAAGGGGACGACGAGGCGACAAACCGGTTCCTCGCCGCACAGGCCGCCTACGAGTTCCTCGCCGACGGGACCCCGTCCCGGCGGCTCTTCGAACAGGCGGAGGGCGAACCGGCCGAGCTGCGAAGCGGCGACTACAACGTCGACAACCCCTGGGGCTACCTGCTCTGGTGGCGAGATCGCTATGGCTTCTGACCGGCCTGGAACGAGCGTGCCCGCCGCCGCGGCGGCCTGGTCTGTGATACGAACGAACCCTGAAACGAGGTGCCCATGAACACGGACGAATCTCCCGACACAGCGAACACCGAAAACCCCTCGGCCCAAACCCAGCCCCCCGGCCAGAGCGAACGCCAGCGCCAGCAGCGGCTGGCGGTCGCCCGGCGGATGGGCCGGATCGGCCGCAAGATCATCGTCCTCTCGGGCAAGGGCGGCGTGGGGAAGAGCACGGTGGCGGTCAACCTGGCCGTCGCCGCCGCAGCGGCCGGCCTCCGAGCCGGCCTCCTCGACGTCGACGTCCACGGCCCCAGTGTGCCCACCCTGCTCGGGCTCGGCGACGCGCACCCGACGGCCCACGACGAGACCATCCTCCCCATCGAGAGCATCGCCGGCCTGAAGGTCATGTCCATCGGCTTCCTCCTGCGGGGGCGCGACGACGCCGTCATCTGGCGCGGCCCCATGAAATACCAGGCCATCCGCCAGTTCCTCGGCGACGTCGCGTGGGGCGACCTCGACCTGCTGGTGATCGACTCGCCGCCGGGCACCGGCGACGAACCGCTCTCCGTCATCCAACTGATCCAGGACCCCGACGGCGCCGTCCTCGTCACCACGCCGCAGGACCTGGCGCTCGCCGACGTGCGCAAGTCGATCAACTTCTGCCGCCAGCTCTCGCTCCCCGTGCTCGGAGTCATCGAGAACATGAGCGGGTTCGCCTGCCCGCACTGCGGCCGGGTGACCCCCGTCTTCGGCGTGGGCGGCGGCGAACGCATGGCCGCCGAAATGGGCGTCCCCTTCCTCGGCACCGTCCCCATCGATCCCGCGGTCACCGCCTCGGGCGACGCCGGCGTCCCCTCGATCACCTCCGCCGACGAGAGCCCCGCCGCCGACGCCTTCCGCCGGATCGCCGAGCAACTGACCGGGGCGGAGCCGGAGGCCGAGCCGCCGGAAAAGACGGGCCCGGCCGCACGATACGCGGTCCCCCTGGTCGACGGCACACTCAGCCCCCACTTCGGCCACTGCGACGAGTTCGCGCTGCTGGACGTCGATCCGGCGACGAACCAGATCCGGGCGGTCCGTCGCGAGAAGTCGCCGCCCCACGAGCCGGGCGCGCTGCCCGCGTGGCTGGCGGAGCGCGGGGTGCACGCGATCATCGCGGGCGGCATGGGCCGGCGGGCGCAGGGGCTGTTCGCCGACAAGGGGATCGACGTGGTGATCGGGGCGCCACAGGCGCCGCCCGAAGAGGTCGTCCGGGCACACCTGGACGGCACGCTTGAAACCGGGTCGAACCTCTGCGATCATTAGGCCTGCCCGGCGCGCCGCCCGGGCACCGACGAACAGGAGGCCAGCATGACACTCGATTCCGTTCGCTGCACCGTCCTGATCGAGAACAGCGCCGACCGGGCCGACCTGGCGGCCGAGCACGGATTCTCGGCCTGGATCGATACCGGCCGACACCAGGTCCTCTTCGACACCGGCACCAGCGGCGCCGTCGTTCAGAACGCCGGGGCGCTCGGGATCGACCTCTCCCGTGCGGACGCCATCGTGCTCAGCCACGGGCACTACGACCACGTCGGCGGACTGCCCGCCGTGAGCAGGGAGACGCCCGGCGCGGTCGTCTGCTCGCACCCGGACGCGAACGTGGACCCGCTCGGCCACGATTCGCTCACCTCGCGCTCGGACGAGGAGGTCGTGCCCGGGGTCCACATGACCGGCGAGATCCCCCGCGTGACCGACTTCGAGACCCGCCGGGAGCCGCCCGTCCCCCAGCCCGACGACCAGGCGATCTTCTTCCGGGCGCCGGAGGGCGTCGTGGTCGTCGTCGGCTGCGCCCACGCCGGCGTGGTGAACACGCTCCGGTACGTGGCCCGGCTGGCCGACGTCGAACGCATCCACGCGGTCTTCGGCGGCATGCACCTGGCGGGCGTGCCGGCGGCGCGGCTCGAAGCGACGGCAACCGCGTTCCGCGAGCTGGGCATCGAACGGCTCGGCCCGTGTCACTGCACCGGCGAGGGGCCCGTCCGCTACTTCGCCGACCGGTTCCCCGATCGGTTCTTCACGTGCCAGACCGGGACCGTGCTCGACTTCGGAGGCGGCGATGGGTAAGGAGCGCGCATCGCACGTGTTCGGCCCGGTCCCCTCGCGCCGGCTCGGCCGCTCGCTCGGCGTCGACCTCGTCCCCTTCAAGGTCTGCACGCTCGACTGCATCTACTGCCAGGTGGGGCGGACGACCGAGAAGACGCTGGAGCGGAAGGTCTACGTGTGCGTGGACGAGGTGATCGCGGACGTCCGTCGGGCGCTCGCCGAGGAGGCCCGGCCGGACTACGTCACCCTCTCGGGCTCGGGCGAGCCGACCCTGCACGTCTATCTCGACGAGGTGATCAGCCGGATCAAGAAGTGGACCGACGTGCCCGTCGCCCTGCTCACCAACGGCGTGTTGTTCTATCGGGCCGACGTGCGGGCCGACGCCGCACTGGCCGACCTCGTCCTGCCCTCGCTCGACGCGCCCACCGCCGAGCTGTTCGAGCGGATCAACCGGCCGTGCCCGAACGTCGACTTCGCCCGGTACGTCGAGGGCCTCGTCCAGTTCCGCCTCGAGTACCCCGGGCAGATCTGGCTCGAAATCTTCCTGCTCAAGGGGATCAACGACAGCGACGAGCACGTCGCCGGGTTCCGACAACACATCGAGCGGATCCGGCCCGACCGGGTGCAGCTCAACACGGCGGTGCGCCCGACCGCCGAGGGCGCCGCCCTCCGCGTCCCGCTCGAGGAGATGGAGCGGCTCGTGGGGCGGTTCGGGCCGAACGCCGAGATCATCGCCGAGTTCGACGGGGTCCACCGGGAACGCCAGTTTACCGTCGCCCGCCAGCAGGTGCTCGACATGCTGCGCCGGCGTCCGTGCACCATCGACGACGTGGCCGACGGGCTTCGCATCCATCGGAACGAAGTGACCAAGCATCTGGGCGAACTGACCGCCGAGGAACGGATCGAGGCGACGACCCGCGATGGGCGGACGTACTACCAGGCTGTGCCCTGATCGGATCGCTGTCGACGGGGGTTCTGGACACCGCGCGGTCGGGACGGACCCGCCGGGGAGCGGGGGTCAGTCCGCAAGCTGGCGCTCGACAGCCTCCCGGATGTACCTCTCGACCTGGTTCTGGAAGGTCCCGGCCAGGAAGGGCAGCTCGACAGTGATGCGAACCTCGCGGGTCTCCACCCGGAGCGAGCCCGAGGCGGATCCGACACTGGCCGCGCCCTCGAACCGGGCACCGTGGTCACCCCAGGTCACCTCCAGGTCCCGGAACATGCTCGAGTGCTGCGCGCTCAGTGTCTCCAGCAGCCCCCGAAGCCGGTCGGTCGCTTCCTCCTGCGGGAGCTCGTGAGCGACGGTCACGTTCATCGTAGGCATTTCCGCTTCTCCTTGTTGTCCTCGCCGGGGCGCGGTGTCCCACGCCTTCGATCAAGTGTACCGGCTCTCCCCGGGCAAGTCAACAAATGGGCTGCGGCCGCTCGGAAACGCGCAGGAACATCGTATCCACCTTGCGGGGGCGGGGGCAGGCCCGCGCCTGGGCGATGTGGCGGGGACGAAGGGAGCCCGGAGGGCGACCGGAGGACCCGCCACATCGCCGGTCGCCGCACGGGGCTACCCCTGGCCGGTCCCCAAGCTGATCTGCTTCGGACAGCGGAGCTGGAACGAGCTGCGGGCCTGCCTCCGCGAGCTGTCTCCGCCCGCCCCCCGAGGGGGGCGGCGCCCGCCCGAAGCGGGCGACGCACCGGCGGCGGTATCCGGCCCCGAGCCGCCGACAGGCCCGGGCCCACGCCCCGCCTCCGCCCCTCTCTACGTGCGCCGGACCATCATGCAAATATCCGAGGCCGGACCATCATGCAAAAATCCGAGGTGGGAATTTTGCATGATGCTTCCAGGAGGGACGGCGGAGCGGGTTGACGCCGCCCGCATGAGGTCGACACCGGGGCAAAAGCACGCTGCCTCCGACAGGCGTGCTCAGGCGCGGGCCTGTTCTCGCCCGTCTTCGGGGGGCTCGGGACGCGGCGCGAGCGCCGCTCACACAAGAGCACCTCGAAACTGGGGGCGAGTCAGGGCTCCGCGGGCTTGATTGCGGCGGGGAGAGGGGGTACAATTCCGGCCTGTGTTCTTTGGAGGGTCCTATGGTGGCGGAAGCAGGCGATCTGTTTGAGGAGATCGCCCGGATCGAGGCGAAGGCCGACGCGATCCTCGACGAGGCACAGAGCGAGGTCCAGTCCATCCGGGCCAAGGGGGAGGAACAGGTCCGCGACCTCGTGAGCCGAACCGACGAAGAGATCGAAAAGACGCAAGAACGACTCGACGATGAGTTCGACAAGAAGACCCAGGAGGCGCTGAGCGAGATCGAGGCCCAGTTTGACGAGCAGCAGAAGGAGCTCGAGGCCGTCCGGGAAGAGCGGGCGGACGAACTGGCCGACTGGATCGCCTCCCGCCTGGCGGAGCGCCTGACCCCGTAAAACCTGATGGCCATCGAAAAAGTCAAACGCCTCTGGCTGCTTGTCGAGCGCAACGAGCTCGACCCCTTCGTCGAGTCGCTGGCCGCGTCCCAGACAGTCCACGTGATCGATCTCGAGGTTCCCTCCGACGAGCCCGACGC
The DNA here is from genome assembly GCA_046483085.1 of Planctomycetota bacterium. Taxonomy (GTDB): domain Bacteria; phylum Planctomycetota; class PUPC01; order PUPC01; family PUPC01; genus JAWODX01. The sequence continues at coordinate 1,192 of JAWODX010000285.1, read as the reverse complement.
GGAACCGGAGGCCGCCAGCAACACGCCGCCGGAGGACGAACGGGCCAGTCGGGCGGTCGGCGCCGTCGCCCCGCCGGAGGCCACCGGACTCGACGAAGCCCAACAGGCGGTGAGCAAGCTGTCACGAGCGGCGGCCATCCTGGACGAGTTCCAGCCGCCGAAAAAACCGCTCTACCAGCTCTTCGTCAGCCTGCCGACCGAGATCCCCCGCGCCGAGTTCGACCGGGCGGTCCGCGACGTCGACCCCGGCGAGCTGTACGACGAGGTGACCGACCTGCACCGCAAGCACGGGGCGGCCGAAAAGAAGGCCCACGAGCTGCGGGCGCGGATCGACCAGCTCAGTCCGTGGGCCGCGGCGCCCTGCCCGCCACCGGGGTGGACGCGGTGCGAGGCGGACCTCGGGGTGGTGACCGAGAGGGGCCTGGCGGCCCTGACCGAGTCCGAGCTCGAGACGTTCGCGGCGCGGCCGGTGGCGACCATCGAGTCGGAGACCCTGGTGGCGGCGGCGTGGCTGCCGGAGACGGCCGGGGCGGCCCGCGAGGTGCTCGAGGCCGCCGGGTTCGAGTCGCTGGGCGTCGACCCGCGCGGGGGCACGATCGACGAGGTGCTCGGGCCGCTTCGCCGGGAGCTGGCCGAGACGGAGGAACGGCGGGACGAACTGGCGGACAAGATCTGCAGCATCGCCGAGCGCCGCACGGCGGTCACAGCGGCGCTGGCGCACTGGCAGACCGAGGTCGAGGAGCGGCGCACGTTCGAAAAGGGCCTCGCCTCGAAGCGGATCGTCGTCCTCTCCGGGTATGTACTCGTCCGGGAGATGCCGAGGCTGGAGGAGCTGCTGGCCGATCGCTGGCCCTCGGTCGGCCTGGTCGCGAAGGACCCGACCCTGGAGGAGGACGTGCCGGTCTCGCTCGGCGGCCGGCGGCTCTACCGCCCGGCCCAGTTCCTCACCTCGCTGTTCGGGCTGCCCGACTACTTCGACTTCGATCCCAGCCCGTACATCTTCTTCGTCTTTCTGGTGTTCGTCGGGTTCTGTTTCGGCGACGCGGACAAAAAACGTAGGGAGGTCTTTATCCCTCGGTATACCGTTGAAACAACTAAACTGGCTATCCCTCAATATCACAGCCTTGTAGGCATTTGACCATCGAGTGTCATCAACCCGGTTACGGACCACGCACGCCACGGCCAATTTGCC